>LKNC01000145.1 GCA_001564255.1 Natrialbaceae archaeon Tc-Br11_E2g1 | reverse complement strand
CGACCGGAGCGGTGAAAAAACGGGTCGGTCGGAGTCAGGCGTCGCCAAAGCGGATCCCGTCTTCGACCAGCCGGGCGTTGCGTTCCCGATCGAGATGCTCCGTGAGTTCCTCGTGGTCGTACAGCTGTGCGATCAGATCCGCGTAGAGGTTTCGCCAGGCGATCGCGTAGATCGGCGACTGTCCCCACGCACGCAACTCGGGGACGAGGTCGTCGTACGTCTCGAAACGGGCCTCGAAGTGGTCGACCGCCTCGAGTACCGACCCTGCGGCCTCTCGGTCGTCGTCTGCGTCCTCGAGCGTGTGGTTGAGCCGTCGTTCCCAGTGTTCGACTGCCCGTTGCATGTCCGTCGCCGCGTCTCCACCGTCCTCGGGCAGTCGCTCGAGTAGCGGTCTCGGGACGCCGAGTGAGAGTTCTTCCATACCGAGGGTTCGGTACCGCTCCACAAGAACCTCCCGCCCGTCCGGTCGCTGTCCGTGATTTTGTATCGCGATATATGATTTACTATGGGGTCGGCCGTGGTCACGGTGTTTTTCACCCCCGGGTGGCTAGAGGGTCCATGGTGCGGAACGTCGCCAGTCTTCTCCCGGAACTCGAAGACCAGGACTTCTACTTGCTATCGGGCATCGAACAGGGAATGCGCTTCTCGGAGTGGGTCCAGCGTGAGAAACTCCCGAAGTTCTCGGGGCTTACCCCAGAAGAGGTCGAGTACCGCCTCGAGCGCTGTCTCAAACGGGGATTCGTCGAGAAAAAGACCATCCAGTATGAGGGATACACCCTCCAGTTCGAGGGATACGACGTTCTCGCCTTACACGCGTTGGTCGAACGGGATACGATCTCGGAGTTCGGCGCGCCACTTGGCGTCGGCAAGGAGAGCGACGTTTACGAGGTTCGGTCGTACAAACCACTCGCCTTGAAGTATCACCGAGAGGGGTATACGAACTTCCGGGAGATCCACAAAGAACGCGATTACACCGCCGACAGAGACCACGTCTCCTGGATGTACACCGCACGGAAAGCCGCCGAACGCGAGTACGAGATCCTAGAGGGGATGTACCCCGACGTCTCCGTTCCGCGGCCGATCGACCAGAACCGCCACGCGATCGTCATGGAGAAAGTCGATGGCGTCGAACTCTCCCGGACGAAACTCGAGGAAAGCCAGGTCACCGGCGTCATCGAGTTGTTGTTCTCTGAGATCGCGGGAGCCTACGAAGCGGGGTACGTCCACGCCGACATGAGCGAGTACAACGTCTTCGTAAACGAGGAGGGTGTCACCGTCTTCGACTGGCCCCAAGCCGTCCCGACCGACCACGAAAACGCCACGGAGTTCCTCCGGCGTGACGTCAAAAACGTCGTCGGCTACTTCCGGCGGAAGTATCCACAGGTCGTTCCCGAACTCGAGGTCGACGACGTCGCCGCGTCGATCGCCGAGGGGACGTTTGACTCACTCGATTGAGGTCAGCGGTTTTCTCCTGTCGGGCGTTCACGCCGTTTTTCTGACAGTCGTACTCCTCCCTACGGCCGAAGATTCGCCCGTCGCCCTCCACGATATACTCCATACTGCTATATCGAATGTCAGCCCCCGATGTCCATACGTTCGGGATGTTGCATCTACACATCACCAGTCCGTACACATGCTGATTGTAAGTGGCCAAGAACGTAGCACCACCGGACAGGTCACCCCCTCTCGATGAAATGAGCGAAAGCCAGTGAACTCGTCTCCGCGGTGGTGGAAAACGGTTCCACCCGAGACACCCCGAGGTCGATCGGTCGATGAGTCTACGCGCCCTCTCGCTCGATGAGGATGACGCCCGTGACGACGAGTCCCCCGCCTGCGGCCGTCACGGCCGTAACCGGTTCGCCGAGCAGGGCCGCCCCGAGTGCGACCGTGACGGCGGGTTCGGCAGCGCTCACGATGCTCGCCCGGCTCGCGCCGACCCTCGAGATACCGGCGAAGAAGGCGAGCATCGGGATCACCGTCGCGACTACCGCGATCGCGAAGACGACGGCCCACGCGGTCGGTCCACCCGGGGCCTCGAGCGTCCCGGTGCCGGCACCGATAACCAGAAAGCTCCCCGCAGCGGCGGGAAAGACGAACGCCGAGAGGGTTTCCGGATCGACCGTCCGCAACGCCTGTTGGCTCGTGACGATGTAAAGGGCGTAGGCGAGAGCCGCCCCGAGAACGATGGCGACGCCTCGAGGGTCCGCGCCGGCGGGATCCGCGCCCGTGATGAGGCCGACGCCGGTGATCGACAGCGCCAGTGCGGCCACCACGGCCGATGTGATCCGTTCAGGGTGTCTGGCCACGACGAGACAGACGACGAAGGCGGGGTAGGTGTAGAGGACGATCGCGACCAGACCGGCGGTCAGAAACTCCAGTCCGAGGAAGTACAGCCCGCTCATGGTCGTGTACCCCAGTCCGCCGAGGCCGAGCGCGATGGCGAGCGATCGTCCGGTGAGGGGACGAAACCGACCGCGGAGCCCGAGGATCGCCCACAGGATCACCGTCGCCAGCACGAAGCGAAAGAAAAGCACCGTCGGGATCGGGACGCCTTCTTCGGCGGCGAGCACCCCGAATACACCCAGGGTTCCGAAGCCGGCCGCCGAGACGAGCACGAGTACGATCCCGACCGATCTGTCGTCCACAGAAGAGAGGGGGAACCTCGTGGGGAAAAAGCCCCCGACATCGGGTCGGAACCGCCATCACCACCGACTTACCGCCTCACGCAGGGGCTCACCACGTGGACCGGAGCCTCGAGGGGACGCCACTCGCCGCCCTCGCGGGAATATCCGTGGCGACGGTAGGGCGGGAACGCCGACGCGGGTCCCTCGAGTAGTCACTCCGCTCCGTACCGGGGCCGTTCGGCGTACTCGAGGGGATCACGAACGCCGATATTCTGGAACGCCTGGAGGCGGAAGGCACACGAGTCACAGGTCCCACAGGCGGGTGCCTCCTCGCGGTAACAGCTCCAGGTGTGTTCGAAGGGGACCTCGAGGTCGACCCCCCGCCTCGCGATGTCCGTCTTCGAGGCGTCGACGAACGGGGCTTCGATCGCGACGTCCGTTTCCGGACGTGTGCCGGCGTCGACGACGTCTTCGAACGCCTCGAAGAACGCCGGGCGACAGTCGGGATACCCCGAGAAGTCCTCGGTGTGTGCGCCGATGAACACGGCCGTACAGCCGTTCGCCTCGGCGTACGAGACTGCCATCGCGAGGAGGTTCGCGTTCCGGAAGGGGACGTACGTGTCGGGAATCTCCTCGCTTTCCATGTCGGCGTCCTCGACTGTACTGTCGTCGTCGGTGAGACTCGAGGCGCCGATGGCGGCGAGGTGACCCGTCTCGACCCGCAGGAAATCCCGTGTGCCGACCTCCTCGGCGATCCGGCGGGCACACTCGAGTTCGCGACCTTCGGTGCGCTGGCCGTAGGAGGTGTGGAGGGCGTAAATCTCGTAGCCCCTACCGGCGGCTTCGTAGGCGGCGGTGGCGCTGTCCATTCCCCCCGAAAGGAGGACGACAGCTCGGTCGTCTGCCGGTTCGTCGGTCGCGTCCGTCCTGGGTGTGGTGTCTGTCATATCAGGTTTCGGGTGCGTCGTTCCAGAGGTCGACGTGCAGGCGTGGCGTGTACCGGAAGCCGTACTCGACGGCGAGGTCGGCGACCTCCCTTCGGGTTTCGGCCAGTCGTTCCCGGGTTGCACCCTCGGGCATCAACAGGACGTCGTCGTCGGGGATCGGAGCCGACGCACTCTCCCGGAGCCTCCCGAGCAGGTCGAGGATCTCGGGCATGTCCGTCTCGCCGGTCACGACGAACTTGAGTTGGCTATCGTAGGCATCGACCAGCCGGGAGAGGGCCTCGAGGTCGATCCGCTCGCGTTCGTGGCGGTGCTCCCAGTCTCCACCGTCGGTCCCGTCGGGGCGACGGTCGGGCGTCGGCGTCGACGTCGAGAGTTTCGGGCTGATCGACGCCAGGTCGAGCGGTGCCTCCCGGTGGATCGTCCCGTTGGTCTCGACGGTGACGTGGTAGCCTCGAGCGTCCAACTCCTCGATGAGGGGAACGGTCGCCTCGTGGACCAACGGCTCACCGCCGGTGACGACGACGTGGGTCGCGTCGTGGGACTCGACGTCGTCGAGGATCGCCTCGAGGCCCATCGTGGCGTGGGTGGGTTCCCAAGAGGTGTGATAGGAGTCACAGAACCAACACCGGAGGTTACAGCCGCTCGTGCGCACGAACGTGGAGGGGACGCCCGCGAGTTTTCCCTCCCCCTGGAGGGAGGTGAACAGTTCGTTGATCGGGAGGGCGTCGCCGTCGGTGACTGTGTCGTCGTCCGCGTCGACGGCGTCGCTGACCGGCATTACACCACGCCCCCACCACAGAGTTCGCTCGTCTCGCGGACGGAGACGGCGACGTCCGTGACGTTCTCGCCGAGTTCCGCGAGGAGTCGCTCCTCGAGGTGAACGCTCATCACCTCCGCTGTCGGGGGGTGTTCGAGGACGACCACGCTGGCGCCGTCGCCGGCCGCTTCGAACGCCTCGATCAGGGGGTCGCCCGCCTCGAGGAGGAACATGTGGTCCCACTCCGATAGTACGTCGGTAATATCGCCCTTGTCGACGACCCACCCCTCTTCGGTCAGTTCGCCGTCGACGGTGACCGAAATCTCGTAGTTGTGGCCGTGCGGGCGCGAACACTTGCCGTCGTGGTGGAGAATGCGGTGGCCGGTGCTGATCCTGATCGGGCGGTCCCGGCCGACGTGGAGCAGACGGCGCGTCCCCACGATGTCGTCCGCCGTCCCGGTTCGTTCGATCATACTCGAGTATTCCCGAGGTATTACTTAAACGATCCGGCTGCGGGGGCTCTAGCCGAGACGCTGTTCCTCGAGACGGGTTCTGGCCTCCGTGCGGGGTTTTTTCGAGAGTCGGGGGCCGTCGCCACAGAAGTCGATCTCCATTTCGTCTACGGTCCGTCTGTAGATGTTCGTCCGTCGCCCCTCCGCGGAGAGTTTCCGGCCCTCACACTCGAGTAAGCCGGCGTCGACGAGGTCCTCGATGCGTCGGTAGCAGGTCGCGATCGGGATCCCGATCTCCTCACTCAGCGCCTGTGCGGACTTGGGTGTGCCCGCCGCGGCGAGGATTTCCGCGCTGTACTTGTTCCCGAGCGCCGAGAGGATCGCACTCGAGTCCGGTTCTCGGTCCGTCCAGCCACCACGTGACATCACGGACGAACGTATCCAATTATCAAAATTGAATCTTGTGGTTACGTCGTGGCCTGATTTAAATCGGGGGTGATAGGGAGGACGATGACGGGACGCATTTTACTGCCCGGCTCTTACCCTCCGGTATGGACGTAGCGATCGTGACTGTCGGGGACGAACTGCTCGCCGGTCGAACGACGAACACGAACGCGACGTGGCTCTGTGAACGTCTCGTCGACCGCGGTGTGGCCGTCGAACGGATCACGACCGTTCCCGACCGTATCGGGGAGATCGCCCGCGTCGTCAACGAGTACCGTGCGGAGTACGACTCGGTCATCGTCACCGGCGGCGTCGGCCCCACCCACGACGACGTGACGATGGACGGCGTCGCCGCCGCCCTGGGAAGGGACCTCGAAGAACATCCGGCGGCCTTAGCGTGGATCGTCGAGGAAGGCGGGTACGCACGCGAGGACCTGACCGACGGGACCGCCGACCTGCCCGCGGGGGCACGCCCGTTACACAACGGGGTCGGTGTCGCACCCGGCGCGGCCCTCGAGGGGGTCTACGTCCTCCCGGGGGTCCCGGCGGAGATGAGGGGGATGTTCGAGACGATCGAGTCGGAGTTTACCGGGCAAAAACGATTCCGTGAGGTCGTCGTCGCCGACGAACCGGAGAGTGCTCTGCTGGAACGACTCGAGGCGCTGCGGACGGAGTTCGACGTCTCCGTCGGAAGCTATCCCGGTAATTCCGTTCGCGTCAGCATCGAGAGCACCGACGAGGCGACCGTCGAGGCCGCTGCGGCGTGGCTGCGCGAGCGGGTCGACTCTAGCGGTAGAGGTACGTGAGCCAGACGACGACGACGACAAGCCCGAAGATCAGGATCCCCCAGCCAGCGAGGCCCATCGGCAGCGTCGGTTCGGCGTCGACTTCCAGAAGTGCGTAGGCGAGTGCGTTCATACCACGAGATCCGGACTGCCCCCTCTTAATGTTAAAGATACACGCCGAGGGCGTTACGGGTTCCTGTCCCCGGGTGATCGGACCCCCGCGATCTCCGTTTCCGCCCGTTCGAACTCCTCGACCGTGTTCAGGTTACGGAACGTCTCGAGGGTCGTCACCTCCCGGACCTCGGCTTCGGGGACGACGGCGTACTCGAGGTCCTCCAGCGGATCGAGGATCCGCCGATCCCCACGTTCTAACGCGGCCTCACAGGCGTCGGCCATCGCCCCGGCACGGTAGACCGCTTGGGTCGTCTGGAACCAGCCGTCCTCGAGGCGGGCGAGGGCGGCGTCGTGGCCATCGGCGCGTTCGAAGAGGCATTCGAGGAAGGCGGGATCGACGAAGGGCATGTCACAGGCGACGACCGCGGCGTACTCGCTTTCGGCCGCTCGAAGGCCGGTGTAGATCCCGGCCATCGGCCCGAGGTCGGGTTGCTCGTCTATGGCGAACGTAACCGGGAGCGAGTAGCCATCCATCGCCGCCCCGATGGCCCCGCGTTGGTCCTCCCGGCAGTTGACGACGAGGGCGTCGACGACCGTCTCAAGGCGGTCCGCGACGCGACGGATCATCGGCGTCCCGGCGAGTTCGGCGACGGCCTTGTCCGCCTCGCCAAAGCGCGTCGACTGGCCTCCCGAGACGATGACTCCAGTTCTCACAGGTGCCCGTTTCGAGTCGTCGGTAAAAGACCTATTGCCATGTGTGTTCGGAGAACGAAACGGGTTTCCCCTCGAGGCGGCTAGACGGCGTCGATGGAGTGTGACCGGTGTGACGAGGAGGCGGTGATGTACGCCGCCTACTCGGGTGCACACCTCTGTGAGCATCACTTCCGGGAGTCGGTCGAGCGGCGGGTTCGCAGACGAGTTCGCCGGGACGACCTCGTGCCGAAAGACGCCAGCCCCGACGATCCGGAGACGTGG
>LKNC01000144.1 GCA_001564255.1 Natrialbaceae archaeon Tc-Br11_E2g1 | reverse complement strand
CCCGTGGCCGCGTCGCTTTTCGGCGGCGTCCTCGCGGGGGAATTCGCCCCCGGCCCCGGGGCAGTCCACGTCGTCGCCATCTTCGCGGCCGTCTACACGGCCCACGTCAAAGACGGCTACGTCGACTTCCACGTCCGTGGGGAAGACGACGAGCACCCCCTGACGGTACGGGGGTGTCGGGTGGGCCTCGCTGGTTCGACGCTCGTCTTCGTCGGCTGTTGTCTCCTCCTTTTTCTCCTCGTGGACCCCCTCGCCGTCGCGCTCACCCTCCCGACGTGGCTGATCGCCTACTACCACGCCCCACAGCTGGATACGAACCCGATCACGGCGACGACGGGCTACCCCCTCGGCATCGCACTCGCGATCCTCGGCGGGTTTTACGTTCAGGCGACGACGATCACGGCCGTTGCACTCGGCTTCTCGCTCGTCTTTCTGACCTTGCTCTCGGGGATCAAGGTGATCGACGACACACAGGACTACGCGTACGATCGCTCGATCCGGAAACGGACCGTCGCCGTCGCCCTCGGGCCGACTCGAGCCTACGACGTCGCCTACGGACTCATGCTGACTGCCCTCTTCGCCGTCGTGGCTCTCGCCGTCGCCCGCGTCTTTCCGCCGACTGCGGTGCTCGCCGCCCTCGCGTTCGCCGCCGTCGCCGCCGTCGCCAGGCGAGCGAACCCGGAGGTCGCCACGATGTTACTCGTCCGGGGGTCGTACGTCTTTCTCGCGGTGCTCGTCGCCGCGGTGTGGTTCGAGCCTCTCTCGGGGGTCGGGTAGAGTCGGTACACGTCGGTTCCACGGTCACCGCCGACGGTCCGAGTGTGGCCTCGAGTTCGAGGTGAGTGGGGCTGGACCCGTCAGGACGCCGTCGAGACGATCTTGATCACGTCACCTTCCTCGAGGTCGTAGCTGTCACTGACCTCCCGCGATGACTTCGCGTTGACCGCGTGGAGGTAGCCGTCGCCGATGTCCGAATGGACGGCGTAGGCGAGATCGACCGGGGTCGATCCCTCGGGCAGGAGAAAGGCGTCGGGGAGAACGTTGCCGCTGCCGTCGGACCACTTCGAGGCGTCCTCGACGGGGTAGGCCGTAACGTACTCGAGTAACTCGTAGACGGCGTGGTCCAGTACGGCCTGGACGCCCGTTCCACCCCACGTTTCCATCGTCTCCGCGAGATCCTCGAGGGCTCCGTGTTGGGCGTCACTGACCTCGCCGACGACCTCGAAGCTCTCGTCGCCGGGGTCGTAGTCGACGAACCCGCCTTCGGCGGCCCGGCGCAAGGCGAGTTCACCCTCCGCGGTGGTGGGGATCACGGGTTTCTCGAGCTCGAGGAGTCTCTCGACGTTCGCCTCGGGGGCGGTATCGATCTTGTTCGCGGCGACGACGATCGGTTTGGTCCGCCTTCGGACCTGCCGGGCGAGATTCTCGCGGTGGTCGTCGTCCCACTGGATCGGGTCCTCGGGGTACTCGAGTTTCCGGAGGATCTTCGCGACGTCCAGTGGGGAGGCCCCGAAGCCGGTGAGCATCTCCGCGAGGGCATCGTCGAGATCGAAGTCGGGCGATCGGGACTTGCGCTCGATCGACTCCCAGTTGCGGTCGACGATCCCCGCGAGCCACATGTCCATCTCCGCTTCGACGAAGTCGATGTCCTCTAGGGGATCGTGGGTGCCGACGTCGACGGGTTCGCCTTTCTCGTTCGTCCCGCCGGAGGCGTCGATCACGTTGACGATGACGTCGGCGTTGGTGAGCTCGTCGAGGAACTGGTTACCGAGGCCTTTCCCCTCGTGGGCCCCAGGGACGAGGCCGGCGACGTCGAGGAGTTCGATCGGCACGTAGCGTTTGCCGTCCCGGCAGTCCTCGCTCGTACACCGCCGGTCTCGTTCGAGGCAGGGACACTCCGTGCGAACGTGGCTCACGCCGCGGTTGGCGTCGATCGTCGTGAAGGGGTAGTTCGCGACGTCGACCTCGGCCATCGTCGCCGCAGTATAAAGCGTGGACTTGCCGGCGTTTGGCTTCCCGGCAAGCGCGATCGAGAGCATGCCTGGAGCTATCACGGGTTGGGAAAACTGTCTTTCGATCGCCCCCGCCGGGTCGATGGGACGCCGACAGTCTCAACCGACTCCAGTCCCCGCGAGTGCAGACGTGAGCCGAGTTCGTCGCCGGCCGGAACCGACGAACTGATAATCGCCGCCTCGAGACGGGGGGTAACCCGATGTTCGGACCGGACGTGTTCCTCGCCGTTCCCGTCCTCGCTGCCAGCGTGGCCGTGGGGTTGATCGCACACGAGTACGCACACGCCTTTGTGCTTCGTCTGGCGGGCGTCGCCTACACCGTCGAGTACTTCCCCGACCGTGGTGACAGCGTCGTCACGACGCTGGCGAGCTGTCGGTGGGCGCGGGTCAATCCCCGGCCGATCGGGACCGAACCACCCTGGGTCCTCCGGGTCGCCGCGTTGATGCCACTGGCGCTCGCCGTTCCCGTGTTCGTCTCCGGGCTCGCGGGAACGATCCCGTTCGGCGACCGTCCCGTGACGACCGTAGCGACGATCGGCTGGCTCGCCTGTGCGATACCCAGCCCACAGGATTTCTCGGTGGCGTTTTACGCCCACCGGGTCCTCGAGGAGCAAACCGACGGCGAGTGACCGTGGTTGACCCCCCACGTTTCCGTCGTTTCGGAAGCTTTTAGCCCGTCCCAGCACACCCCGGGGTTCCGTCGTTTCGGTCGCCGGAGTCGGAGACGGACTCCCACCCCGGGTTTCCGACGTACACCCCGGGGTTCCGACGTACACCCCGGGGTTCCGTCGTTTCACCTCGAGGCGTCGTCGTCGGTCCAGTCTCGCATCCGGCTGTCCTCCAGGATCGTCTCACGGACGACGTCCGGGTCCTCGATGAGGCGGTTTTGGAGGTGGATGCCGCCCGCACTGCCTTTGTTTATCTTCTCGATTTCGACGACGCCGAGGAAGGCCTGTTCTTTGAGGATGTCCCGAAAGCGCCGGACGGAGAGGACGTCGATGTCGACGTGATCACAGACGTGTTCGTACTGATCGTAGACCCTGCTCGTGAGGAAGGCGTCGTCCTGTGAGTTGATCGTGAGTTCGGTGAGTGCGAGCAAGGCGGCTTTCGCCTGGGTCGGGGCACCGTGGATGAGTTCCCGAAAGCGGTCTTTCTCGGCGTGTTGTTGGGCCTGTCGGACGTGTTCTTCACGGACCGTATCGTCGTCTTCCTCGTAGGCGACCTCGCCGGCGTGACGGAGGATGTCGATCGCCTTGCGGGCGTCCCCGTGTTCCTGGGCGGCGAAGGCGGCCGAAAGCGGGATGACGTCGTCGGAGAGGACCGCCTCCTGGAAGGCGTCCTCGCGGTTGTACATGATCTCCCGGAGCTGGTTCGCGTCGTAGGGCTTAAACAGGAGTTCCTGGTGTTGGAAGCTACTCTTGATCCGTTCGTTTAAATTATCGACGTACTGGATCTTGTTGCTGATCGCGATGATGCCGATCGAACAGTCGATCTTTCCCGCCTCTTCCGCCCGGGAGAGTTTCATCAGGAGATCGTTGTCGGCCATCAGATCGATCTCGTCTAGGATGATGATGACCGAGTCAAAGCGGGAATCGAGGATCTGCCAGAGGAGTTTGTAGTACTTCGAGGTGCTCAGCCCCGTGTACGGAACCGAGAGGTCGGTGATCGCTTCGTCGTTTAATTTCGCTGCAAGCGAGGAAATCGCCTGGGTTTCGGTGTTGTCCTCCGCACAGTCGATGTAGGCGGTCCCGATGTCGACGCCCTCTTTGGCGGCCCGTTTCGCCCGCTGACAGACGTGTCTCGAGACCAGTGACTTCCCCGCACCGGTTTTCCCGTAGATCATCACGTTCTCGGGGGAGTAGCCGTGAACGGCACCGTTCAACCGCTTTGCGAGCTTTGCGATCTCTTCGTCCCGGCCGACGATGCGGTCGGCCTCGGGGACGTGGCCGATCTTCAGCAGATCCTTGTTGGCGAAGATCCGGTGGCCGGACTCGAAGAGTGGATCACTGACGGCGTCCGGGGAGGGGTCAGGCGACATCTGTCCCGTGACTTTCCGTCCGGATGAAATAAATCTGGTGACTTCTCCGACCCCGGGTTTCCGTCGTATTTCTCGTGTCTCAGGGCGTCTAATCCGATATATACCGTTTCTCGAGGTTCGTAGAGCTATCACCGCACTTCCGACGAGTCGACGGCTCTCACCCACCCCACGTTTCCGACGTAATCGGGCGGGGAGAGGGGTTGGTAAACGGGTTCGATACCGACTGTTGGAAACGAAACTCACGATCCGATACTCGCGAATGATTTCCTACGATTCGCGATCCATCGTGATTTCCTATTCTCTTACCCACCCCACGTTTCCGTCGTATTTCCGTTACGAGTGGTCTTCCGGCGGTACCGTCTTTCCAGAGGAGTCTTCTCGGAACTCGAGTCGGAAGGGTCCCCTGTCGTGACCGTACCCTGTTCGATAGAATCATCTCTCTTGACTCTTGACTCGATAGAATCATCTCTCTTGACTGTCCAACCGCTGACCATTACAGTTGATGTCACAACCTGATCATGACCCAACCATTCCAATAAGAAACCAGTTAATTCAAGTATAGATACTTCGTACAGCCCACCAAGCTAGCTTCGTTTCATTGAAGAAAAGAACTGTATAGTTCGTTTCTTCAGCCGAAACGACGGCTAGAGATGTTCTCGAGGCCCTATTCACGGTTATCCAGGATCAGACGATTCTGCGGTTATCGCCGCGAGTAGCGGTGACTTCTCGACACTCCATCGATCCGATCCGGTTCTCAAGGTCCGTTTCCAGTCGACCCCACTTCCCCACCGATTACGTCGGAAACGTGGGGTGGGTGTCCATAGCGCCCATTATCCCCGTCCCGGCGCACGAAAGAAACGACGGAAACGTGGGGTGTGGTGGAGTGGAATCCACTCCAGTGATGAACACATGAGGAACACGCGACTCACTCTGAACCCGGTGGCCGACCGAACACCTCGAGGGAAGGGACCGCTTACTCGAGGTTCCCCGAGAGGACCTTCCCGGCGGTCAGGATCGGATCCCAGACGGGGCTAAAGGGTGGTGCGTACGCCAGGTCGAGACGTTGCAGTTCGGAGACGGTCATCCCGGCCTCGAGGGCGGTCGCCACGGTGTCGATCCGTTTTAGCCCCTCCGGGCCGGCGAGACTCGCCCCGAGGACCCGTTCGCTCCCGCGGTCGGCGACCAGGGTCACGGTGAGGTCGGTCGCTCCGGGGTAGTAGTGGGCGCGCGAGGAGGCGTCGATCGAGACCGAGACGGGGTCGAAGCCGGCCTCCCGTGCCCGCTCTTCGTCGACGATTCCCGCCCTCGAGGCGCCGATATCGAACGCCTTCACGATGGCTGACCCCGCGATCTCCCCGATGGGTGTCGGCGATCCAGCCACGGTCTGGCCGATCGCCCGTCCGGCACGGTTCGCCGTCAACGCGAGTGGGACGTGGTCGGGTTCGCCGGTGACGACGTTCGTCGCCTCGGCACAGTCGCCGGCGGCATAAATGTCCGCTCTGTTCGTCCGGCCGTACTCGTCTACTGCGATCGCCCCCGTCTCGCCGAGTTCGATCCCGGCCTCCTCGGCGAGTGACGTGTTCGGCGCGACGCCGACGCCGACGATCACCAGGTCCGCCGGGGCGTCCTCGAGACCGTCTTCGGCCTCGAAGGCCACCCGGTCGACCCGACCGTCGCCGTCGAAGCCCTGGACGGCCGTCTCGAGGTGGAGGTCGACGCCCTGCTCGCGAAGGTGGCCTTCGACGACACGGGCGGCCTCCTCCCCGAACGGCTGGAGGATGTGGGGCAACATTTCGAACATCGAGACCGACAGCCCCCGTTCGTCCAGCGCCTCGGCCATCTCGACGCCGACGTAGCCGCCGCCGACGATCGCGGCGGTTTCGGGCTCGTGGGCCTCGAGGTAGTCGTCGATCGCGTCGGCCTCGTCCATGTCGTGGATCGTGAACACGCCCTCGAGGCCGATACCGTCGAAGGGGGGTTCGATCGCGCTCGCACCCGTACCGACCAGCAGGTGATCGTAGGGCTGGTCGAACCGCTCGCCGTGCTCGTCCTCGACCGTGACCGTCCCGGCGTCGGGGTCGATCGCGAGGACCTCGTGGCCCGTCCGCAGGTCGACGTCCCGCTTTTGACGGAACTGTTCGGGGGTCACGGTGACGAGGTCCTCGAGATCCTCGATCTCGCCTTTGACGTAGTAGGGCATCCCGCAGGCCGCATAGGAGACCCACTCGCCTCTCTCGAAGACGACCACGTCCATCTCGGGGTCCTCGCGTTTTACCTTGCTCGCTGCGCTCATTCCCGCCGCGTCGCCACCGACTACGACGAACGTTTCGGTCATACTCCGGAGTACGGACTCGAGGCTGTTAAAGTATTCTGCACAGTGTACAATACTGTACGCGAGAATAGTGTGGATACCACGGACGACGTCCCGACGAAACCGACAATACTGGGGAGACCGCGACGCTAGCCGCCGGGATCGTGACTAGTCGGTTACGATCTCGAAGCGTGCGCCCCCGTCCTCGCCGTCGGTGATCGACACCTCCCAGCCGTGGGCGGTGACGACGGTCCTGACGATCGACAGCCCCATCCCGGTTCCGTCACCGCCGGTGTACCCCTCCTCGAAGACCGCCTCGCGGTTCTCCGGTGGGATCCCGGGGCCGTCGTCTTCGATCGCGAACCCGTCTGCCGTCCCCTCGACGAGAACGGAGACGTCTCGACCGCCGTGCTCTACGGCGTTCCGAAAGAGGTTCTCGAACACCTGCTGGAGCCGGCCCGGATCGGTCTCGAGGACCTCGAGGTCGCGGGTCTCGAGTGTGGCCGATCCGGTGTCGACGGAACTCCAGGCGTTCCGGACGACCGTCTCGAGTGAGACGCTTTCGAGGTCGCCCAATGCGGTCCCCTCCCGGGCGAGCGTCAACATGTCGTCGAGCATGTGCTGCATCCGTTCGGCGGCCGCCGTGACCTCCTCGAGGTAGTCGACGTCGCCGGTTTCCTCGATGAGGTCGGCGTAGCCGGTGATCACGTTGATCGGGTTCTGGAGGTCGTGGCTGATCACGGAGGCGAACCGATCGAGGCGTTCGTTCTGGCGGG
>LKNC01000143.1 GCA_001564255.1 Natrialbaceae archaeon Tc-Br11_E2g1 | reverse complement strand
CGTCGCGGTTCGATCACCCTCCGTGCCCGCTTTCGGTGTCGGCCCGCAACAGCGTCACCGACACCCTCCCCACCGCATCGAAGTTCTTGAGCCGATAGACGAGTTCTCTGATCTGTGCGGCTGAACCACGACAGAACACGGTCTCGAGACACCACCCCCCGTGGTGGACGTGGCTGGTCGTGTCGATCACCCCCTGGAAGTCGTGTTGGACGTCGTGGAGCTCCTCGATAACCTCGGCGTGTTCGTAGTCGAAGACGACCGACGCGACCACCGTTCCACTGGCCCGCTCGAGGCGGTGGTGGGACTCGACGTACTCCTGGATCGCCTCCCTGAGCGCCCGCGAGCGGGAGTCGAGCCCTTCGGCTTTCCACGTCCGGTCGAACTCCTCGAGAGTGTCTTCGGGGACGTTGAGACTCGTTCGCATGACTGTACCTTGGGCATCGCCGGCCAAAACGCCGGCGCTCCCGGATACTCGAGCGACCGTCGTAGGTCGCCGGAGTCGTGGCCGTTTTCACCGTCGGGCCGAAGGGTCGACCGATGGAGTACGTCCAGGAGCGAATCGCGACGCTCCACGACCTGTGTCGAGAGCCCGGGACAAGCGACGGCGTCACCGACGACGCGGCCGTCGTCGTCCCGATGACCGACCGCGAACACGCGAGTCTGGCCGCCGAAGGCGTCCTCACCGAACTCGAGGCCGTCGATCCCGCCGCCGTCTTCGTTCCCGTCCGGGCACCCACAGAGCGAATCGAGCCGTTTCGCGAGTGGCTCGAGTCGTTCTCGCTCCCGATCACGGTACTGTGGTGTAACGCGCCGGCCGTCGAGGAGCTGCTCGCCGAGGCCGGCCTCGCGAACGGGTTCGGAAAAGGACGGGACGTCTGGCTCGCACTCGGTCCCGCAGCCGAGGCCGCCGAGCACGTGGTGGTCCACGACGCCGATACGAAGGGGTACGACGCCGACCACGTCGCCCGCCTGCTCGAGGCGCTCTCTCAGGGATACGAGTTCTCGAAGGGCTACTACGCCCGCGTCGAGAACGGCCGCCTCTACGGCCGGCTCTGTCGGCTGTTCTACGAACCGCTCGTCCGGACCCTCGCGGACGCCCACGACGAGGGGATCGTCCCCTACCTGGGTGCGTTCCGATACGCGCTGGCCGGCGAGTTCGCCGTTACCGCCGAGCTCGCACGGCAGGTCCGTGCACCACCCGCCTGGGGCCTCGAGGTCGCCGTCCTGGGGGACGCCTTCGCCCACGCCGGCGTCTCGGGGACGGCACAGGTCGACCTCGGGCGACACGAACACGACCATCGGTCCGTGGCTGGTGAGACCGGCCTCGAGGGGATGAGCCGGGAGGTCGCGGACGCCCTCTTCTGTGTCCTCGAGGAGGGCGGCGTCGATCCGGAGTACGGGACGCTCCCGGACCGCTATCGAGCGGAAGGAAAGCGATTGATCGAGGCCTACCGGGCCGATTCGGCGTTCAACGGCCTCGAGTACGACGCGGACGCGGAACGCGAACAGGTCGACCGCTATGCGGAGGCGATCGCCGCCCCCGGCCCCGACCGTCGGCTGCCGCCCTGGACCGACGCGCCGTTTTCGCCCGAGGAGGTCATCACAGCGGCGACGCCGTGGCTCGAGTGAACACGGTTGGCAAGACTAATCTTCCCGGCACCCGTTTGAACGCGCATGGACGTGACCGCCGACGAACTCGCCGGCGTCGTCGACCTCTTTGGCGGGTTGACGCGTTCGGAACTCGAGCGTGCACTCGCCGAACTCGCCTTCCGAGCCGACGGGAGTGACGTCGACGAGGAGGCCCTCGAGGCGCCTATTCGGGACGCGCTGTCGGCGTTCGCCCTCGTCCAGTACGACCCACCCGATGGGCCCGACGAGCCGCTTTTGATCGCCGGGCCGGCCGCGTTCCCGGAGCCCCCGGAGTACGCCGAGGACCTCCCCTACGTCCTCGAGGTCGACCGTCGAGCGATCGACCGCGAGCGGGCCGGGAGACGGGTCCGAAACCGCTACGCCGCGGCCGTTTCCGACGCCCTCGAGGCGGGCGACCGGGAGCGACTCGACGAGTTGCTCGAGGCGAGTTACGACCTCGAAGCGTGGGCCCCGGTCGACCTCGGGGACGAACGTGCCCGCATAGCCGACGCACTCGAGTAATGACCCGGATGACCCTCGACCCGGTTGCCGACCATGACCCCCTCGAGATCGACGATCAGCGCTACGACGCGGCGGTGATCGCGCCGGTCGTCGACCGAGACGGCGAGGATCACCTCCTCTTTACCAAACGGGCCGACGACCTCGGCGAACACCCCGGACAGATGAGCTTTCCGGGCGGCGGTGCCGAACCGGACGACGAGACGGTCCTCGATACCGCCCTCCGGGAGGGTAACGAGGAGATCGGCCTCGAGGCCGACGAAGCCGAGATCGTCGGGCAGTTAGACGACATCCGGACGGTCACCGAGTACGCCGTCACGCCCTTCGTCGCCCGCGTTCCCGACCGGGAGTACGTCCCAGACGAGAGCGAAGTCGCGGAGATCGCCGTCCTTTCGCTGTCGGGGCTTCTCGATCCGACTAACTACGAGTACGACCGGCGCTCTCACCCCTACTACGGCGACGTCGTCATCCACTACTTCCACGTCGGCGAGTACACCGTCTGGGGGGCGACCGGGCGGATCCTCGTCCAACTGCTCGAGTTGACGACGGAGTTCGAGCCACCGGAACGCGTCGATCGATCGCCGGTATGATCAAGAGCGTTCGCCAGCGAGCGACGAGAACAGCCGCGTTTCGAACTCGTCTTTGCTGACGCCGTCGGAGGGGCCGATCCCCTCCATGTGGTCGATCGAGATCTGGCCGCCGCCCATCCGCGCGTGCCCGCCCGCGTTCGCCATCGGAATATCACTGACGACGTGACTGAGCGTCTCGCCCATGTGGACACGATCGTCACGGGACCGACCCGAAAGGTGGATCGTCCCGTCGTCTCTCCCGTAGACGACCACCGCGGTGACGCCCTCGAGGTGGAGGAGTTCGTCCGCGGCCTGTGGGATCGCGTCCACGTTCGACGTCTCGCCGATGTCACAGACGGCGAACGAGCCCTCGACGCGTTTTCGCTTGATCGCGTCGGCTTTGATCTGTAACACCTCGTCGGGGACCTGTGGGTTCGCGATCCGATCGAGCAGGTCCTCGTCGACGAGCGGAAAGAGGAACGCTGCGGCCTCGAACTCCGCCGCCGAACAGCCTTTCGTCAGGTGGTTCGTGTCCGCGAGGATCCCATAGAGGAGTCCCGTCGCGAGCTCCTCGGTGACGAACGTCTCGTCGTCGTCGGTGGTCGCTTCGATCGCCTCGAGGTACTCGGAGACGATCGTCGAGGCGGCACCGTACTCGGTCCTGACGTCGGTGAAGGCCGTTCCCGTCCCGTTTCCAGGGTGGTGGTCGACCACCACGACCGGCTCGATCGTCTGTGCGCCGGTGAAGCCACGTGCGGTGTTGTGATCGACCAACACCACCGCGTCGGAGGCCAGATCCGACGTCGCGTCGACGACCTCGAGGTCGAGCTCGAGGACGGTCCGGAACGCGCGGTTTTCCTGGTGGCGGATCTCCCCGGAGTACTGGAGGGTCGCCTCGGTGTCGACCGATTCGGCGATCGCGGCGACGCCCATCGCACACGCCATCGCGTCCGGATCGGGGTTCGGGTGCATCACCACTGCCACGTCGTCGTATTTCCCGAGAACGCGCTGGAGCCTGGTCCCGGCCGGCCTGCGAAACCAGCCGACTGCCCACCAGCCGCCGAGAAAGACCGCGACCGTTCCCAACACCGCAAGCGAGAGGAGCAACGGGTCGGTGTTCCAGAACGCGTCGACTGTCTCGTCGACGACCAGCACGTTCGTCCCCTCCGCCCCCCCGGCGGCCGAACGGACGGACCGGTAGCTCATATCCCACACTCAAAGTGGACGAACATGAACCTTCTCCCTCGTTTCAGGGGAAACGTCCACTACTGACCGCGTTCCCGGTAGCTCTCGATCGCCTCACGGTACCCCTCCCGGTAGGTCGGATATCGGAACGCATAGCCCAGCTCCCGTAACTTCTCGTTCGAACAGCGCTTGCTCGTCAGGATCCGCCGACGTGTGGCCTCGGAGAGGTCCCCGTCCGCCAGCCGTTCGGCTTTCGTCCGTTTTTCCGGCTGGTCGACGTCACACTCCGCCGCGAGCCAGTCGGCGAACGACCACTTCGAGACCGGCTCGTCGTCGACGACCTGCACGACCCCCCCGCGGGCGAGGCCCTCCGAGAGCAGATACGCCACCGACCCCGCGGCATCGTCCCGGTGAACCATGTTCAGGTATCCCTCCGTCACCGGCCCCTCGAGGTACCGATCGAGACGATACCTCTCGGGCCCGTACAGCCCCGCATACCGGGCGACCGTTCCATCGAAGCCGAACTCCTCGGGGGCCTCGAGGGCGACCCGTTCTGCCTCCGCGAGCACCTCGGTTTTCTCCGTCGCCGGCTCGACGGGCGTCCCCTCGTCGACCCAGTCGCCGTCGTGGTCGCCGTGGACACCCGTCGAGGACGTGTAGACGAGTCGCTCTGGCGGATTTTCTCGCGTGCCAAAGGCCTCGACCGTCGCCTCCAGTCCCTCGACGTACACTTCCCGGGCTTTCTCCGCCCCGCGGCCACCGCTGCTGGCCGCGAAGACCACCGCGTCGACGTCCGGAACTGTCTCGAGGCTTTCAGGCTCGGTGACGTCCGCCCGCGCTGCCTCGAACCCCGCGGCCTCGATCGCCTCGAGACCCGTCGCCGAACGACGGACGCCGATCGGTTCGTGACCCGCTTCGAGTAACTGCCGCCCGAGCTCGAGGCCGACGTACCCACAGCCGACGATCGCTACGTGCATACCGATACTCGGGACTCCGGGCGTATATACGCGGCGCTCAGGGCAGCTGACTGACAATGACGTGCTGGAGGTGGACGAACTCCCCGAGGGTCATCGGCGCACGACGCTCGATTTTCTGTTGGATCTCCTTTGCCTCGAGATCGATCTCGACGTGGCTCTCGACTGCCTCCACGTCGAGCACCGCAGAGGACATCCCCAAGAGGAGATGCTCGGCCGCTATCGTCACGATCGTCTCGGGGTCCGGCTCCCCCTCGGCGAGTGCCTGGATCGCCGCCGCCTCCTCGAAGTCCAGCTCCGGGGACTCACCCTCCTCGAGGGCCTCGAGGCGCTCACTGTCGATACCCGTCGCCTCGAGGGCGGCCTCGAGACCCACGTCCTCGAGGATCGACCGAAACTCCGCCTCGTACTCCGCGCGCAACTCCGCCGGCGACTCCGGCACCGCCGTCCGCTGTTCGTAGAACATACTCGAGGTCACGGACGAGTCGCGGAAATGAGTTGCTATCGATACCCGAACGAAAAACTCTGAGCTACTCTCCGGACTTATGTTAAGGTCATATTCCAAAGCAATCATTAATGCCCCCTGTATGAAATTACCGTACAACGTCAGCAATGGACCGAACCGAAACCCGCCGGCGCTGGCTCGCCGCCTGCGCCGGAACGACCGTTGCCGGACTCGCCGGTTGCCTCGAGGACGACCCCTCGGAGGCGGAAACCGACGACCGTAACACGACCGACGAGGGGACAACGCCGTCGGACTCGGAGACCGACACGACCGTCGCCGCCGACGCCTGGCCGATGTACGGCGTCGACGCCCGGAACACCGGCCACCACCCCGACGCCACCGGCCCGAAAGGCGAAGTCGAAGTGAAGTGGACACTCGAGGCCGATGATTCGTTCGTCTCGAGCCCCGTAATCGCCGACGGTGTTCTCTATGCCAGCTCCCGTGACGGATACCTGTATGCGGTCGACGTAGACAGTGGCGAACTCGAGTGGAAGACCGAACTCTGGTTCTCGCTTAGCTACAGTCCCGTCGTCGCGGACGGAACGGTCTATGCCAGTGGGAGGGATACACTGTACGCACTCGAGTCGAACACGTCGGACGTTCTCTGGGAGCGAGAGATCGAACGTGGCGAGTGGAAACACGCTACGGCTCTCAGGGGACGGATCTACATAACCGACGGAAACCGTGCCATTGCACTCGATAGGCAGGATGATACACTCGAGTGGGATTATGATGTTCTGTCAAACTCTTCTGATGTACCTGCAATCACCGAGAGCTCAGTGTTCGTCGGCACATCAGACCAACTGCATGCGATCGACATCGAGACTGGTAATCGAGAGTGGCGTTTCGAGAACGAAAATGAAGCAGGAATGACCATTAGCGAACCTGCTACGGACGAAGAGACCGTATACATCGGGGCTCAAGATAACAATCTCTATGCGGTCGATTCTGAAACAGGGGAAGGGGTATGGAGGTTCGAGCAATCAACCGGGTCAATTTATGCTAGTCCTTCGATCGCCGGTGATACTGTCTACTGTGCTAGCTTGGACTCGCATCTCTACGCCATAGACATCCAAAGCGGTACTGAAAAATGGAGTGCCAGTGCGGACAATCAAATCGGGAACAAACCAGCCATCGCCGATGGTGTCGTTTACGTTGGATCTGTCGACGATCACGTCTATGCGTTCGATGCCGAGAACGGCGATGAATTGTGGTCTTTCGAAACTGAAGACGGAATATTTGCTGGACCGATCGTTTTAGACGGTGTTACGTATGTTCCCTCTTCTGATGGCCGGATTTACGCTCTCGAAGAAAAGTGATATTTTAGCTACAGTTTTCACTGTGTGGTCCTTGACCGACATCCGGCCACGTCTCCGAGCACTCGATTCGTTCGTCCGTCCGATCACCGACGCCTACACCGCCGGGTGGAACGACGACTAACACCATCGTCCGACTCGAGAACGTGATCGGTTCCGACTTCCCGACGGTGTGGGTTCGACCGTCGGAACTCTCGAGTTGGACGGAATCTCCATCACGGACGTACGTCGTCCCGCCGACCGAGGACGGTGTGCCGGAACTCGCCTGTAGCTCGAACCGGGCGTACTCCCCCTCGACTTCGACATCCCAGACGTTCGCCGTCGCGATCCAGTATCCCGGAACTGGTGTGATCGGTAGTCCCGAGGGAACGCGGTTCGGAGTGAACTCACCGTCTTCGTTCGTCAGCCACTCCTCTTCCAGTTCCTCTACCCGCTCTTTTTGTTCCTCCAACCGCTCTCTGATGAT
>LKNC01000142.1 GCA_001564255.1 Natrialbaceae archaeon Tc-Br11_E2g1 | reverse complement strand
TCCGCAGACTGCAACAGCTCACCCGCCGTCCGCAACGTAACCACCTGTTCGTCGTCCTCGAGGACGCTCAACACCTCGCTCAACAGATCCCCCGCGACCTCGGTGTAGGGAACCGCAAACCAGTTGTCGTTTTTCGCCGCCATCGGTGCGTGGTTCGTATCGCCTGCGGCGGGGACTTCCTCCCGTTCGACGACCTCGAGTGTGAGGTACGTCGGCGAGCCGGAGGGTGTAAACGTGACGTCCTCGAGGAGCGGTGACCCCTCGAGGTCGCCCTCGTGTTCCGTGATGTCGTCGACGAGGGCGTCCTGTGCGAACGCGGTCATGTCGGCCAGAGCGTCGTCGGTGGCGTCGATCTCGTCGCCGAGTTCGTCCTCGAGGCCGTCCTGGACGTCGGCGTGGGCGTCGGCGACTTCCTCGAGTCGGTCGAGTAGCGTCTCGAGGTAGATCGCGCGGGCCTCGACGCGGGCCTTGTCGGCGGCGCTGTCGTAGGTCGCTCCCGGCGACCCCTCGTAGACGTACCGGCTCTCGTCGTCGACTTTCCCCTGTAGGTCCTCGAAGGGTGCCCCCTGGATTACCCCGTGGCGTTCGAACTCGTGGTCTACGTCACTGACCTCCTCGCGTAGGGTAGTCAGGTCGTGGGCGATCTCCTTGAGGATGAGGTCTGTTTCGGGGTCGGCGTCGACCGTCGCACTCGCCGTAACGTCGAGTTCGTCCTCCAGTTCCGACGCGCTCTCTACGTCCGCCGGATCGGAGACGCGGGCCTCGAGGGCGGCCTCGAGGTCGTCGTCGGGGTCGAGGTCGAGCAGTTCCTCGAGGGCCGCGTCGGGGACGGACGCGTAGTCGTCGTGCTGGTAGAAGTGTGGCCACCCCGTCGAGCTGTAGCCGTGGTCGATGCCGTTTTCGTTGACGTCCCCGCGTGGGTGGGTTCCCGAGAGCGTAATCTCGACTGTAAACTCCGAGGTCGCCGTCGCGTCCGCCGTGGCGGTCTCCGGCAGGCCGGTTTCCGTGCGGTTGCCCCCGTAAAACCATATGTGCTCTTCGTAGTGTTCGTTTACCACGCGCACGTCGAAGGCGTGATAGTCGGTGGTCCGACTCGAGGCGTCGGGTGTGTACTCGCGGTGGTCGACGCGTACGGTGGATGTCGTCTCCGATTCGGTGACCTGTGGATCGGTCCAGTTATCGGCGTCCCGGTAGGTTTCGGCCGGTGGGTGGACCGTCGGTTCGTCGTGGTCGTCTCTCGCCTGTCCGACGTCGGCGCTGACGTCGACCTCGTGGAGGTCCGCGACGACGCTCTCTACGTCGCCGTCGGCGAGCGTTTCGGCGAACGCGAGATCCGCCAGCTCGTTTACCTCGATGGTTTCGGTCTCGTCCATCCCGGGTGTGCCCTCGAGGACGTCCCCGGTATCGGGGGGCGGCGGGAGGTCGCCGTCGGCGTCGCCATAGATGAACTCGAGGCCGTCACAGAGCTCCTCGGCGTCGACGACGTCCGGTCCCCGATCGTAGGTCCCGCTGTAGAGTTCATCGGCGTCTTTGGCCGCCAGACACCCCCAGGCGTTCATCATCACCCGCTCGTTTCGGGGATCAGCGGTTCCGAAGACGGACTTCTGGGTGGTGAAGACGGCGTCGTTTGCCAGCACCTCGACGTGGCGGTTTGCGACGACCTCCGGGATGGGTGCGCCGCCGTACTGGGCGTAGCCACGCGCCCAGCTCAGTGGATACATCCGTGTGGCGAAATGGCGACCGAGGCCCTCGTGGTCGTCGGCCTCGAAAAAGCCCATGTCGAGTTGGCGCTCGTACTCCGCGGTCCTCTCGTGGAGTTCGAAGACGGTCGTCGCGACGGTGACCGTGAGGTCCTGGGTCCGTTCCCCGAGGACCTCCCCGTCCCGTTCGACCGTGATCGTCACGTCCTCGACGGTCACGCGGAGCAATCCGGGCGCGACGTTGGTTCCGGACTCGTGGCCGACCTCGAGGTTGACGCGGTTTACGGCCTCCTCTGCGGAGGCCTGGCTGCTCTCGAGTGGGGGGACGGAGACGGAACTCGTGGTCTCATCTCTGATCTCCTGGCCGGCCTCGGGGAGATGGCGTTCGACCTCGAGGTAGAGACGAAGCCGAAGATAGCGTTCGAAGGTCTCGTCGGGATCGTCGGCGTCGATGGCGGCCCCCCAGGGGTCGGCCGTGTTCGCGTCGGTCACGGGCTGGCGGGCGGCGTCGTCGGTGGCGCGGTCGACGGCGTCACGGAGGACGGTCTGTGAGGCCGCCGCCGTCCGATCCATCGCGAGCGACGGGTCGGCGTCGACGGTCGGCTCGGGGCGGGACTCGAGGACGCCGACGAACGTTGCGCTCGTGACCAGTAACAACACGCCGATCAGCGCGAACGGGATCCGGGCGCGGTCGTCCTCAGCCAGGGGAATCGTCGCCGGTCGCTCCCCCATCGTTACCACGTCCGGACGGTGATCGTCGCCTCACCGGTCGAGACGCCGTCGGCGATCGTCTCCCCGATCACCGCGTCCCGCTGGTCGGCGGGGTACTCGGTTTCGATGCGGTCTACCTCCGGCCCGAACGCGGCCTCGAGATCCTCTGTGACGATCGGTGCCAGTTGCGCCGCCAGTCGGTCGTTTGCAGCCGAGGCGTTGGCATTGCTCCGGCTCAGATCCCCGGTTTCGGCGTCGAGGTCGACCTCGAGGACGTCCGCCAGTCGCTTGTAGCGGGAGACGACGAGGTCCCGTTCGGTCCCCTGACCTTCGAGTGCGAGCTGGGACTGTTCGGTGGGGAGATAGCCCTCGACGATCGCGTCGGCGATCGGGCACGCTGCATCCGCGAAGTCCCCGTCCTCGTAGCCCTCGGCGACCGCTCCCCCGTCGACGGGTGGGTGACCACTCGAGACGGTCATCGTCGCGCTCGTAACGTCCGCGTCGGGGGGTGGTGTTCGTCCGGTAGACGCCTCCCCATCGATCGACGCATCCTCGTAGGGTCGCCACGCCGCGTGGACGTGGATATCGCCCTCGCCTTCGAGTGCGCCCAAAGCGTTTCGCTCGACTGCCGTCTCGAAGTCCTCGCCGGCGTAGGTGATCCGTTCGCCGTCGATTCGACCGTTCGTGACGGCGGCCTCGGCGAGCAAACCGGCAACCGGGCCGTGTCCCGTCCGTTCGTAGCTCTCGTTGTCGAAGTCCGCGTCGTCGAACGTCCCCGTGTCGTCGTGTCTCTCGACCGGTTCGAGGGAGTACTCGACGGTAGTCGTCGTCGCGGCGAGCGTTTCGGCGATCCGCTCGGCCTCGGCCGGCTCCGAGTCGGCGTCGTCGATACCGTAGGTAAGCAGCCCTACCGCCGCGCTCACGAGCAACAGGAACAGCGCGACGTCGACGGCGGTACTGACGGCCCGACCCGATCCCCTCATCGCGACCACACCTCCACGCGTAGCGTTCCAGCGTTGACGTCACCGGGCGTGTCGGTGCGTTGCAGGCCGATCGACCGACTCGCCGACCCGGCGTCAGCGGGCGGGTCGGGCGTCTCCTGACGAACAGTCCCGTCGGCGTCGACGAACAGTTCCGCGACCGTTTCGGGATCGTCGACGTCCCCCGTCGTGACCTCGAGGTAGACGTTGTACCCGTCGGGACGTGCCTGGCTCGCCGCCTCGAGGTCGTCGGTCCGCTCGTCGAACAGCCCGTCGGAGCCGACGTCGTCCCAGACCCGTTCGAGGGTGACCGCCGCGACCGATCGATCGTCGGTCCCCGGATACTGCTCTGTGGCGACGCCGGCGTAAAGCGTCAGGCCGATCCCGACGGCGAGGACGGCCGCCAGTGCCGCGAGCGGCTCGGTCTGCCCACGTGACGTTCCGCCCCTTGATCCGCTCTCGAGGATGGCCTCGCGATCCGTTCGGTCCATGGTGGGGTGTCTGGCCGCCCCCCGGTATTTCAAGGTTTAGACGAACGCACCGGCGACGATCACCGAACAGACGTAGATCGCCGTCGCGGCGGTGAGTGTGCGCCCGACGCGATAGCCCACGAGCGAGCGATCGAGGCCATAGCGGAGTCCGACCGAGACCGTCGTCAACACGACTGCGAGCGTCAGCACGTAGATCCCGACGACGACCGCGAGCGCATCCGTCGGGAGCGTGGCTGCGTCCGCGGCCTCTGCGCCACTGCCGACCATGCCGCCGGCGAGGGCGACGGTCGAGCCGGCGACCATCGGCCCGAAGATCGACGCCGTGTTCTCGAGGGTGTCGGTCACGGCAGACAGCTGTCGACGGGTCTCGCGTTCGACCTCCCCGAGTTCCTCGAGGTGGTCGGCCATCGAGACGATCGCGTGGCCTGCTGGCTGGCCCTCTTCGGCGGCGATAGCGAGCAGGGAGGCCGTACTCCTCGCCCGTGGGCTCGGGACGTCGGCGAGTGAGCCGTAGGGGCCGAGAAAGGCGTCGTAGACGCCCAGGTGGAGTCGCCGCTGGAGGCCGGCGGCGTCGGCGAACACGTCGCCGGTTTCGCCGGGAACCCGATCCCCGGCGTGGTCGATCGCCGATTCGACGGACTCGCCTTCCGCGACCTGCCGGCCGATCAGGTACAGCGCGTCGACGAGGTGTTCCTCGACGTCGCGGACGTGCCCGCGGACCGTGGCGACGGGGTGGTAGACGCCGGTGAGCGCGACCCCGAGGCCGAGGCCGACGGCGGCGATGGGGGCGAGTACGGCCGATCCGAGGTGTCCAATCGCGACGAACCCGCCGACCGCGACCCCGAGGCCGGCGACGATCGGCGGCCACGTCCGGTCGGGGACGTCTGGATGGGCACGCGTGACCGCAGGCGGGGGGAAGGCGACGGGACGGCGGACGAGCAACCAGGTGCCGACCGCGACGAGCATCGCCGGAAGCAAGAGGTTGTAGACGAGGACGAACACCCAGATCGAGACGGGATAGCCCGCCATGGTCGCGGCCGGGACGAGCGCCACCAGTGCGAGCGGAAGCATGACGCCGAAAGCGTACAGCCCGGTCGCCGGCCCGCGGATCTTCGCGGTAAACTCGGCCATCCCGTCCCGGGTCCCGTCGAGAACGGCCGCGAGCGCACGGTCGAGCGTCCGGGTCCGTTCCCCCTCGGGGGCGCTCCCGGCGGAGACGACCAGGTGTGCGGACCGACGAACCGCGGGGAACCGGTCGGCCCACTCCTCGGCGAACGACAGGAGGCCGGTCCGTGGCGTCCCCGCTGCCCGGTCGACGTGGTCGGCGAGACTCGCCGCGAGCGGCCCTTCGCCGGTTTCTGCCCCGAATCGGACCGCCGATTCCGTGGCTGGCTGGATCCCCATCCGGAGGACGATCCGCCCGATCAACGCCGGCGTGTCACCTAACGCACGCGTTCGCCGGACCGCAGCGAGCAGGTGCGGACTCGAGTGGACCCCGTGGGTGACACAGAGCCCGACCGCGAGGACCGAGAGGAGCGACCCCCAGAGGGGAAGCGGCGACAGCACAAGGGGCGTCGAGAGGACGGTCGCGAGACAGCCGGCGACGTACCCCGCCCGGACGACGGTCTCGGGGTCGTGGCCGGATTCGACGAACGCGAGTGCGTCCCCGAGTTCGTCACTCGCCTCGACGGGCCACGGGTAGAGCCGTGCGAGCGCGTCGACGACGCTCATCCGCCGATCCGGCGGTCGGCGTAGACCGCGGCGACCTCCTCCGGGGTCGTTCGACCGTCGTTCGCGAGCGATTCGAGGACCGTGGCACGCTCCCCGATCGCTTCCCGGACGTCGGCGTACGTTTCGGTCGGCCCGGCGAGCCGTTCGACGACGCGACTCTCGCCGCGATCGATGCGGGCCGTCGAGACCGCCCGGTCGACCTCGAGTTCGTACAGCGACTCGAACCACACGCCGTCCTCGCCGGAGACGACTTCCTCGATCGCCGCGAGGCGGCGTTTGCGCCCGTCCGGAGTGGCGTAGGCCTGGACGGTCACCACCAGATCCGTGGCCCCGAACGACGACGGTGGGACCGCCAGATCCGAGACTACGCGTTCGTAGACGGCGTCCCCGCCGTCGCCGTGGATGGTTCCGAGGACGGCGTTCGCGTTCGCGCCGACGCGCATCGCCTCGTAGAGGACAGGCGCTTCCTCGCCGCGGATCTCCCCGACGACGAGTGCCCCGTCGCCGAGACGGAGCGCGGTCCTGAGTGCCTCGACGGGCGTGATCTCGGGACCGTCGCCGGTTCCGGTCCGGAGCGCCTGAACGTCCCGGTCGACCGACTGGAGCGGCCCGACGGGCAACTCGGGGGTGTCCTCGATGAGGACCGTCCGGGTGTCGGGGGGGAGTTCGTACAGCAGGGTTCCGAGCAGCGTCGTCTTCCCCGCACCACGGGTCCCCGCCACGAGCGTCGCGGCGTTTCGCTCGACCGCGACCGAGAGGAAGGCCGCGGCCTCCGGCGGTACCGTCCCGTTCGCGACGAGCCCCGGCAGAGTGAACGTGTCCGCTGCCCGCTCGCGGAAGGCGAATGCGACGCCATCGGCGACCGGATCGGTGACGCCGGCGATCCGGACCCCGGTTCCGTTCTCGAGTGACGCGGTCGCGTCGACGGTGGGACTGGCCCGCGAGAACGCCCGGCCGCTCGTCCGGCGAACCCGCGAGGCGAGCGCGGCCGCTCCCTCCTCGGTCAGGTAGACGTTCGTCGACATCGACTCGCCATCGACGACGACCCGAAGCGGGTTCGAGGAAACCGGCGAGGTGGCGTAGACGTCGGTCACCGCGGGGTCGGCAAACAGGTCCTCGAGGACGCCGTAACCGTTCGTGTGTTTGCCAAGGACGGCGGTCACGGCGGGGTCAGGCGGGGCGTCGGCGACCGTCTCGATCGCCCGGGACGGGGCGCGTCGTCCCTCCACGTCCCCGTCGGCGATCGTCTCGTAGCCCTCGAGGACGAGTTCCCGGTTCTCGATCGAGAGCGAGAGGTCGAGGACGTCTAAGGCGTACAGCGGAACGCTGTCCGGGCGGCTGTAGATCCGAACCTCGCTACCGGTCTCGAGGCTCCGTACCTCCCGGAGTCGTGTGTCCTCGGGGACGGTCCGGTCGAGGTAGTAGTGGCCGACGGTGAACCCGACCGTCGCCGTCAGCACGTCGTCGTAGCTCCCGACGGCCTCGGCCGTGATCGCCAGCCCCGACTCGGCGGCGACGGTCCCGACGGGGTCGCCACGGGCGGTCGCCTCGCCGGCGGCCGAGAGAGGATCCCGGGCGGCGAGGTCGGCAATCCGCTCGTCC
>LKNC01000141.1 GCA_001564255.1 Natrialbaceae archaeon Tc-Br11_E2g1 | reverse complement strand
GTGCATCTGCTCGTAGAAGTGGTCCATGTCGACGACCAGATCCTTGACGACCTCCTGGTGTGGCAGAGGTTCGACGCGAACCGGCCACTCAAGGTCGCTGAGCTGGGTCTTACACGCCAGTCGCTGTCTCCCGTTTATGAAGAAGGCGTCCGAGCCACAGACGGCCTGCCGACAGGAGTGTCGGAAGGTAAGCGAGGAGTCGTAGGTGTCCCGGGCGTAGATGACTGCGTCGAGGGCGGTCATCCCCTTCTCGTAGGGGATCGAGAACTCGTCGAAGCGTGGCTCCTGTTTGTCCGCGACTTCGGGATCGTAGCGGAACACTTTCAGGAGCACCGTCTCGCCCTCGAGTTCGGCCGCGTCGGCGGTCTCCTGGCGCTGGTCGGCGTCGACCTGTTTGCGCTCCATGCGCTCTTCCTGGGGCGACGGTTCGCTCTCTTCGGCCGGTACCTCCGTGCTCTCTGGTTTCTGTTGTTGTGTACTCATGTTGTGTACCCCGCCATCGCCAGTGCGACGTAGATCCCCTGTACGACGAGTGCGATCCCCGCAAGGGAGAGGACTGCGAACATCGCCTTCTTCGCGCCGCCGGACAGCCCCTGATTGACGAGCGCGTTGTAGATGCCGTTGAGGCCGTGGAACGCGGCCGTGATCAGGAACAGGACCATCACGAGGAAATAGCCCACGTTCTCCATGCGGGCCTGAGTGCCCGCGAACGTGACGTCCGCGGCGTGGTTGATGAAGTGAAGCTGGAGGAAGTGGAACGCGAGCACGACGGCCAGAAACCCCGCGGTGAGCCGCTGGAGCAGCCACCCGGTTCCACCGGGGGTAAACGAGGAGTAGCGTTCGGCCATTAGATGCTCACCCCTGCCATGAACGTCGGCACGCTAGCGATCGCGATCACGGCGGTGAGGATCAACGACGCGTAGAAGCTCTTGTCCTGACTATCGAGGCCGAGACCGAGGTCGACCATCAACAGTCGGAGCCCGTTCAGGATGTGAAAGACTGCCACTGCGAGCAGTCCGACCTCGAGGACGCGGATGATGAACAGTTCCTCGAGGCCCTGAATCGTCGTCGTGTAGACGTCTGTTCCTGTCTCAATCCCCGCAGTGTCTCCTGCCGCACCGATAGCAGTACTCAACACGGCGATGTGGGTAAACAGGTAGCCGATCAGCACCCACCCGGTGAACTTATGAAAGATCCACGCCCACATACCGGCCGAGAACTCCTTCCAGCGGCCGAAGTCCTCGATGAGACCGCGATTGTAAGACTGACTCATACTCTCGTTTCGACCCTTGGACCGCGAGGGTATAGAAGTTACTCTTGTCTCCTGTATCGACCGGTTCTTGCCGAACTGTGTCGGCCCCACGACACTCCCGTTCCGGCGTGGTGGTTCGTGTGTTGGGCGGGGCGTGGGCAGTCACTGGAAGACGGCGGCGATGCGATCGTCCTCGCCGACCTCGCGTTCGACGGCGTGGAGGGTGTCCTCCGGGAGGCCGACGAGGTGACAGAGCGGGTTGCCGGGGTAGACCACCGGGTTCTCGAGAACGCCGACGATCAGCCCGGTGAACGGTGCTTCGACGGTGACCTTGTCGTCTTCTTCCTTGAACGGGTTGGTGATCGAACAGATCACCTCCCCCTCCCGGACGAGTTCGCCGCGGCCGAACTTCATGTCGACGATGCCGCCGGCGTCGGCCCGAAGCCAGGTCTTCTCGTCGCTGCCGTCGATGATCGTTCGCCAGCCGGGCCAGAAGACCGAGGAGTCGGGATGGAGGCCGAACTCCGCGAGGACGCTCGCGACGCCGGTCAGCGCTCGGTCGATGAGTTTTCGCTGGAAGCGGTGGGCTTCGCCCATTTCGATCGTGATCGTCGGGATCCCGGCGTCGGTCGCCTCGCGTCGGAGCGTACCCGAGGGGCCCCGTCCGGCGATGATGACGTTCGTGCTGAACGCCTTTGCGACGCGGGCGACCGCCGAGTCGTCCATGTTCGCTCGAACGTGAATCATGTTCGTTCGCCCACGCGTGGACGTGTGGAGGTCGATCCCGATGTCACAGGGCTCGATGAAGTTCGTGAAGATGCGGTGGGCCATCCGGCGGGCACCGGTCGACCCCTCCCTGCCGGGGAACGACCGGTTCAGGTCCCGGTCGTAGATCGGTAGATAGCGCTCCTGTGCCAGAAACCCGGGAACGTTCATCACCGGCAGACAGACGAGCGTACCGTGTAGCTCCGAGTGGTCCCAGTCGTGGGCGACCTCTCGGACGACCTCGATGCCGTTGAGTTCGTCGCCGTGGGCCGCAGCCGAGAGAAAGACCGTCGGTCCCGGGTACTCGCCGTTGACCACCGTCACCGGGATCCGTACCGGATCACCGAGATAGGTCTCACTGATTCCATAGCGGATGTTGGCGGACTCGCCCGGATCGACCCGGCCACCGTTGTAGGTGAAAGCGTCGTTCCCGTCGGGCGACCCGGCGATCACCTCATCATCGCTCATACAGGCGTATCCGTCGGGGTCGGTATAAACGTGTGCAAGCGGGTCGGTTCGGGTCTCCGGAGAGTCACTCCAGGGAGACCAGCGAGTCGAGCATCGCATCGAGGTCCATCGTGGTGGTCGCAAGCGAGTAGCCGTCGATGCGGGCCAGATCCGCCGCGTGCTCCCAGAGGTCCGCACGCTCGAGGCCGTGGAGGACGACTGCGTTCGGCGTCGGGTTGACGACGCGCAAGGCCACCAGCGGCGACTCCCCGCGGGTGACGCCCGTGAACACGAGTGCACGGTTCGTACTCTGTCCGTACAGCCGGAAGAACTCCTCACTCGAGAGTCGGGTGATCGTCCGGATGCTGTCGATGACGGTGTGGCCGCTGATCCGCTCTGTGCCACCGCCGGTGACCTCCGTCGCCTCGATGGTCTCGTAAAACCGGGGCAGGGGCATCGACGTGGCGTACTCCCGGAGGTCGTAGACGACGTCGCTTTCGAACCCCGCCGAGAGTACCCGTCCGTACTGGCGGATGCGGTCGCCACCCCGTCGCTCGTCGATCGCGAGCAACCCGTCGACGAGTCGGCGAACGACGCCGATGCCGGGGCTCTCACGGCGGCCACTCTCGTAGTCGGAGATGACCGACGAGGAGACCTCGAGTTCCGCCGCCAGGTCGGTCTGGGAGACGTCGAAGTCCGTCCGCCACTTGCGCAACGTCGCCCCGGGGTCGTCGCTCAGTGTGATCTCCCCGGCGATCTTCTCCGCGAGTTCCCGTTTCGGCCCACGTCCTCCCATGTTGCCCCCGTCGTCCGGTCGATTCAAGTAGCTACCGGAGACGCGTCGGACGTCGGTTGCCCCTCGGGAATCTTTGGGGGTTCTTCGAGTCGGCCTGAGACCTTATCGAAACAGTATGTTTTACTACGGACCCGCCAGTAGGCCGCGTATGAGCCGGACACAGACTCGAGTCGCCACGCCGACGATCGCACAGGTCGCACTCATCGGCCTGTTCGTGACGGCGCTGGTGACCGCACAGCTTACTGCCTCGAAGGTTCTCGGCTTCTCGATCCCGTTTTCGCTGCCGGTTACGGGCGCGGAACTCGTCTTGCCGGGGGCCGCACTCGCCTACGCGCTTACGTTCCTCGCGAGTGATTGTTATGCCGAACTGTACGGCCGGCGGGCGGCGACGATCGTCGTCAACGTCGGCTTCCTGCTGAACTTCGTCGTTCTCCTCCTGGTGTGGTCGACGATCGCCGCACCCGACGCGGGGACGGGCGTGCCCGGCGACCAGTTCGCGACGGTACTCGGCGCGTCGACGAACGTCGTCCTCGGGAGCCTGCTGGCGTATATGGTCAGCCAGAACTGGGACGTCTGGCTGTTCCACGAGATCCGCGACCGGACCGGCCCGGAAAAGCTCTGGCTGCGAAACGTCGTCTCGACGGGCACCAGCCAGGCCATCGACACCGTCATCTTCGTCTCTATCGCCTTCGCCATCGCCCCTGCACTGCTCGGCGTCGGCGAAGTCCTGCCCCTCGAGGCCGTCCTCGGATTGATCGTCGGCCAGTACCTGCTGAAACTCGCGATCGCCGTCCTCGACACGCCCGTGGTCTACCTCGTCGTTTCGCTCGTTCGATCACGTCGAGAGGCCGTCGGCGAGTCCACGACGGCGTGAACCCCCCCGTAGCCGAAAAACCGTTTACCCGGTCGACCGAGGTGGGGGTATGGACGAACGCGTACGCGAACACGCGGAGATTCTGGTCGACTGGAGCGCCCGGGTCGAGGCAGGTGACGACGTCGTCGTCTCCGTCGGCCCCGACGCCCACGAACTCGCCGTCGCCGTCGCCGAGAAACTCGGGGAACGCGGGGCGAACCCCCTCCTGACGTATAGCTCCGGGGAGGTTCGGCGGGCGTATCTGCGCGCTCACGACGGCGCGTTCGACGACGACCCCGACCACGAACGCGCCCTCGTAGAGAACGCCGACGTCTATCTCTCACTCGGCGGGGCCCGGAACACGAGCGCGACCGCGGACGTGCCGGGGGAGACCCGCCAGGCCTACCGGCGATCCCGGGACGGCGTCCGTGAGGCCCGCTTCGACACGCGGTGGGTCTCGACGGTCCACCCGACGCGGGCGCTCGCTCAGAGTGCCGGCATGGCCTACGCGGAGTATCGTGACTTCGCCTACGACGCCATCATCCGCGACTGGGAATCGCTGGCCGAGGAGATGGCGAGGATGAAAGACATCATCGACGGGGGTCGCGAGGTCCGGCTGGTCTCGCCCGGCACCGACCTCACGATGTCGATCGAGGGCCGGACGGCGGTCAACTCCGCCGCGAGCGTCGCCTACGACTCACACAACCTCCCCAGTGGCGAGGTGTTCACCGCCCCCCACGGAACCGACGGGGAGGTCACCTTCGACGTCCCCATGACGATCGACGGCGAGTCCGTCCGGGACGTCCGCCTCGAGTTCGAGGACGGCGAGGTCACGGACTACGAGGCCACGGAGGGCGAGGCCGTCATCGGCGAGGTCCTCGAGACCGACGACGGTGCCCGCCGGCTCGGCGAACTCGGGATCGGCATGAACCGCGGGATCGACCGCTACACCGACAACATCCTCTTCGACGAGAAGATGGGCGAGACCGTCCACCTCGCACTCGGCCGGGCCTACGACGCCTGTCTCCCCGACGGCGAGACCGGAAACGAGTCGGCGGTCCACGTCGACCTCATTACGGATATGAGCGAGGCGTCGTCCCTCGAGGTCGACGGCGAGGTCGTCGGGCGAAACGGACGGTTCCGGTGGGAGGACGGCTTCGACGGCTAGCCAGCCGGCCGCGTAACGCGCCGTTTACTCAGTTATCGTGACGTTCACGTCGAGTAGACTGTCAATACTAAGGTCCGACCTCGAGGAACCGGCAATCGCCTCCCGGCCCGGCGGCTGACTCGTCGGCCGGGGGCGAACCGGGACCGTCCACTCCCCGCGATCACCGTTGGTCGCCCCGCCGGAGGCGAAGCCAGTATCCGGCCACCACCCACCCCTTATCCCTTGCCGACCCCTCCTCTCGAGTATGGACGAGGCTCTCCGCGTGGGAATCGCGATCTACAACGACGGCCACTACCACGCCGCCCACGACGCCTGGGAGGCCCCGTGGCTCTCCCTGGAGTCGGGAACCGACGACGAGTCACTCCTCCACGGGTTGATCCAGTTCACCGCCGCGGTGTACCACGCCACCGAACGCAACTGGGACGGCTGTGTCGGGCTGGCCGAAAGCGCCACCGAGTACCTCGACGGGCTCCCCGGGGAGTACCGGGGGGTAGACCTCGAGTCGGTTCGCCGGGAACTCACTGCCCTCGCGTCCGACCCGGAGGCGATCGAGCGGCGCCGGCCGGCCCGGATCGCCCACGCCGGGGAGACACCGTCACTCGGGAGCCTCTCGGTCTCCGAGACGGCGACTGCCGCCCGCGTCCTCGCCGACGAGTTTGGTTACGACCCGGCTCGACTCGAACGTCTGGCCGAGTACGCCCTGGCCGATCTCGAGGCCGGGCGGGACGACAGCCGGTTTATCACGCTCCTCTTCGATTTCGTCCGCGAGGACGCCCACCGGGGGATCGTCTACCAGCGACTCTCCGGGCACGTCGATCGACGGAAATCGAAAGAAGAGGACGTCGAAGGGCTGTTCTGACGGACGAAAACCCGCAGGATTTTCGACCGCCAGTACTGGGACGACCAACCGCTTTGTCCGGGCCGCTCGTCACCGGACTGTCGTCCGGTTTCTCGTGGCCCTCCGTCCCGTCGGTTGTTCAGCCAGTTGTTCACGTACTTTCGTCAGCCAGAATGCCTATTCGTCGGCCAGCTGCTCGATCGCCCCGTCCAGAACCGCCCGGAGTTCCGTCGCTTCCTCGAGGGTCAGCTGTGCGTCCGCGTACCCTCGTACGTGGTCTGCGACCATCGCGTCGACGGTCAACGCGACCCCCTCCGGTTCGGGGCGAACCGAGACGTCCGCGCGGGTCGGGTAATCTGTCGAACCGATCTCGAGGTCGTACTCGCCGCGGGTCACGCCGACCGTAACCTGGTCCGGGTTCTCGAGGTCTACGGAATCCGCCGGGTCTTCGTCTGCCATATTTCCCCCGTCACACCCGCGGGACTTATGTGTACCTCTCGCGGCGAGTCGACGGCCTCGAGGCCCACCGGGAACCCGGAAACGGTGGCCCGTCCGACACGGCCGCCGTGTACCTCAATCGGCCCGTTCGCCGCCGTTCCACACGGCGGAGTTGTCCCGTGGATCGTAGCCGAGGACGTCCTTCGCGCGCTCGAGTGAGTAGTACTTGCGATCGTTGTCGGAGATGCCGTAAACGATCTCGTAGTCGTAGTCGGCTCTGAGACACCGATCGAACAGGTGGGCACAGTCCCGGTAGGAGAGCCACATCGCCTGCCCGCGTTCGTAATCGATCGGCGGGTGGCCCTTCGTGAGGTTGCCGATCCGGACGTTGACGACCGAAATACCGTACTCGTCGTGGTAGTACCGCCCGAGGGACTCGCCGGCGGCTTTCGAGACGCCATAGAGGTTCCCCGGCCGCGGGAGTTCGGTGCCATCGAGGCGGAAGTCGTCTTCCTCCCGGTACATCTCGGGGGTGCGTTCGTCGGTCTCGTAGGCCCCGACGGCGTGGTTCGAGGAGGCGAAGGCGATTTTTTCGACGCCGGCGTCGACGGCGGCCTCGTAGACGACTTTCGTCCCGTCGATGTTGTTCGGCAGGACGCTCTCCCACGGGGCGGTCTTACGGGGGTCCCCGGCGAGGTGGATTACGGCGTCGATGCCCTCCATCGCCTCGCGGACGGCCGACTCGTCGGTGATATCCGCGACGACGAACTTCCCGGGAAGTTCCTCCGTCGGCGGGTC
>LKNC01000140.1 GCA_001564255.1 Natrialbaceae archaeon Tc-Br11_E2g1 | reverse complement strand
CACCAGGAGCGACAGCAGAAGTCGCGTGTCGGTGCACCGACGACACAGACGATGCACGACAAGGGGTTGACGACGACGATAGATTGGAAGGACAAAGACGCATACGGTCGTTCTATTTCATCGAAAAAGCGCAGCCAGATGCATCGGCTGCGAAAGTGGCAAGAACGCATCCGAACCAAAGACGCAGGCGAACGCAACCTCCAGTTCGCACTCAGCGAGATCGACCGGATGGCCTCCGCCCTGGGTGTCCCACGCTCGGTCAGAGAGGTCGCGTCGGTCATCTATCGACGTGCGCTCAAAGAGGACCTGATCCGCGGACGGTCGATCGAGGGGGTCGCCACGTCCGCACTGTACGCCGCCTGCCGGAAGGAAGGCATTCCACGGAGTCTCGAGGAGATCTCCGAGGTATCGCGCGTCGAACGCAAAGAGATCGGGCGCACGTACCGGTACATCTCACAGGAACTCGGCCTCGAGATGCGCCCCGTCGACCCGAAAAAGTACGTCCCTCGCTTCTGTTCCGAACTCGAACTCTCCGAAGAGGTCCAGACGAAAGCAAACGAGATCATCGAGAAGACCGCCGAAGAAGGGCTGCTCTCGGGGAAATCGCCAACCGGGTACGCCGCCGCCGCGATCTACGCCGCTTCGTTGCTCTGTAACGAAAAAAAGACCCAGCGGGAAGTCGCAGACGTCGCACAGGTTACCGAGGTGACGATCCGCAATCGGTATCAAGAACAGATCGAGGCGATGGGTATCCACGGGTAACCACCGACTCCCGAGTCCGCCCTTTGTCGAAAGTCGTTCGAGCGGGCCGTCGCGATCGACACCGAGGCGATCCGTCGGCAACAGGGGGTGATCGGGTAACGCCGTTGTAGACTTATTCCCATAGCATACACTACTGTATCGCCACCGGCACCGAAAGACGACGCTGGTCGCCGACCGTGAGCGTCGGAGTGGCTCACTCGATGACCGTCCGGTTGGAACGGTCGTCTCCGCGGGCGGGGAGCCCCCATCGGCCGGAACCCTCGGTGGGGTCGCCTCAGTGTCCGCTGGTCCAGGTTTGTACAGTATACACAAAACCCTTTTACCAGTCCGGTCCGTACACCCACAGAACACTATGGGTACCTCGATGGTCGAATACCTCCAGCAGGACATGCAGTGTGAGGGACTGTTGGAGTGTTTGCACGGATTGAAGCAACTGGACAGGGAGTGTTTCCGGGTGCTGGTCGAGAGCGACGAGCCCCTGACGATCGACGAGATCGCCGACGTCGTCGACCGTGAGCGTTCGACCGCCTACCGATCGATTCAACGGCTACTCCAGGCCGGGTTCATTCAGAAAGAGCAGGTCAACTACGATCAAGGCGGCTACTACCACGTCTACCACCCGAGGGACCCGAAACGGATCGCAGACGAGATGCAACGGATGCTAAACGACTGGTACGCCAAGATGGGCCAACTCATTCAGGAGTTCGAGGACAAGTACGACCAGCGAGTCGAGACGTCTATTGAAAACTGACCCTCGCCCGTGGCGGATCCGTCCCGTCCGATCTCCCCGTCGGCCTGTATTGTATACTTCTTCCACAACTGTTAAAACACTCGAGGTCATAGACGTGGGTACGATGTCACAGACCGAGATCCCCGACGAGCCGATCACCATCGACAGCGAGTCCCACCTACAGGAGGTCCTCGACCAGCACGGCGTTGTCCTCGTGGACTTCTACGCCGACTGGTGTGGTCCATGCCAGATGCTCGAGCCGATCCTCGAGGAGCTGGCGGCCGACACCGACGCGGTAGTTGCGAAAGTCGACGTCGACGAACACCAGGGGCTTGCAGCCGCAAACGCCGTCCAGGGCGTCCCGACGATGTTGCTGTACGCCGACGGCCAGCAGGCGGGCCGACACGTCGGGGCAAAGCCCGCCGAACAGCTGCGTTCGGAGATCGACTCGCTCGCGTAGACGGTTTCGCTTCGAGGCCACGGAACACCGGCAGGCTCTCCACGCTCGCCGGTAACTACGAAACATGGACCTGACAGCCCTCCGTGCGGACATCCCCGCACTCGAGGACGACATCTACCTCAACACGGGCGCGAGTGGCCCCAGCCCGCGTCGTATCGTCGAGGCGACCGAGGCGGCCCTCCAGTTTCACGAGTACGACGCACCGACAGCGGAGGGCCCTTACGGGGCGGCGATAGACGTCTACGACGAGGCGAGCGTCGCGGTCGCGGACCTCCTCGGGGCCTCACCACGGGAGATCGCCCTGACCGAGAGCACCACCGACGGCATAAACCGCGTGGCGGGTGCGATCGACTGGGAACCGGGCGACGTCGTCGTCCGTACCGACCTCGAGCACTCCGCGGGGATTCTCCCCTGGCGCCGTCTAGAGCGTGAGGTCGGGATCGAAGTGCGAGTCCTCGAGACCGAGGGCGGACGACTCGACATAGCGGACGTGAAGGCGGTCGCGTCGGAGGCGAAACTGTTCTGTCTGAGTTCGCTCACCTGGACACATGGCACCCGACTGCCGATCGAGGAGGTCGTCGAGATCGCCCACGACGCCTCGGCGCGGGTGCTCGTCGACGCCGTCCAGTCCCCCGGCCAGACCGCGGTCGACGTCCGTGAGTGGGGTGCTGACTTCGCCGCCGGGGCGGGTCACAAGTGGTTGCTCGGCCCCTTCGGCGCGGGATTCCTCTACGTTCGTGAGGGGGCCGAAGCCGGCCTCTCGCCGAGTGCGATCGGCTACCGCAGCGTCAAGGAGCCAAACGCCACCGACTACGAGTACCGGCCGGGTGCGGGACGGTTCGAGGTCGGGACGAGCAGTCCCGCCCCCTACGCCGGCCTCATCGAAGCGATCGCCCTCCAGGCGGAACTCGGCCTCGAGACGATCCAGCGGCGAGTCGAGACGCTCACCGACCGGCTGAAAGCGGGGATCGACGACGAACGCCTGCTCAGCCCGCGGGCCTACGAGTCGGGGCTGGTGACGGTCGCCGCAGACGACCCCGAGGCCACCGTCGACCGCCTCGCCGAGGCGGGGATCGTCGTCCGCTCGCTTCCCTATCCGGAGGCGGTTCGTGCCTCCGTCCACGCGTTCAACACCCCCGCGGATATCGACGCCGTCCTCGAGGCGCTGTAGGTGCCCGCCGGCGGTCCCCGGGGGAAGTCCAAGCGTTTTTTCACACACAAAAATTCAGTTGAGAGAAGCTCTTTGGGGGGTGCGACCGTACTGTCTCCCATGGAGATCAGACCGGCAACCCCCGACGACAGAGACCGAATCCGCGAGGTCGCCAGGGCGACCTGGCACGCGACCTACGACGAACTCGAGGCCGAGACGGTAGACGAGACGGTCGAAACGTGGTACGGGGACGAGGACCTCGAGGCCGTCATGGGTCGACCCGGCACGGCCTTCCTCGTCGCCGAAGTCGACGGCGAGGTCGTCGGCTTCACCCACGGCGTCGTCCGGAAAGACGAGGGGGACGTCGTGCGGATGTACGTCCACCCCGACCATCAGGCGGAGGGTATCGGCACCGCCCTTCACGAGCGCTTGCGGGCGGACATGGAGGATTTCAACATGAACCGCATGCGCGCGCTCGACCTCGAGTCGAACGACGACGCCCGGGAGTTCTACGAGGGACTCGGCTTCGAACGGACCGACGAGGGTGAAGTCGAGATCGGTGGCGAATCGCACACTGAGGCCGTCTACACCCTCGAGTTGGAGTAACGGCGAGCGTCGCCTTCGGTCGGTCCCACGAGCGTGTACAACGACACTTTCTAACGATAAGTTACAGTTGGGAAACCTTCATGATAAACCAAGAACAATGGTGGGCATGGAGATTCGAGACGCTACAGACGACGATCACGGTGCGATCCGCGAGGTCGCACGGGAGACCTGGCAGGCGACCTACGACGAACTCGACGCCGAGACGATCGAGGAGACCGTCGCCGAGTGGTACGCCGACGACGAACTCGAGGCCGCGATCGACGGCTGGTACGGCGACGGTGGGTTCTCGGTCGAACTCGACGCCCTCGAGACGGAGTTTCTCCTCGCGGAGGCCGACGGCGAGGTCGTGGGCTTCACTCACGGCATCGTCCACGGGGAGGAAGGGGACGTCTTGCGGATGTACGTCCATCCGGACTACCAGGGTGAGGGGATCGGTTCTGCGCTCCACGACCGACTGATCGAACGCCTCGAGCCGGCCGTCGAACGGATCCGGGCGCTCGATCTGGCCTCGAACGACGCCGCCCGCGAGTTCTACGGGAAACACGGCTTCGAGGAGACCGACGAGGGGACCGTCAGGATCGACGACGAGGAGTACGTGGAGGCGGTGTACACCCTCGAGTTGTAGCGGTACCCGAGTTCAAAACTCCTCGCCCGGGGGCGCGATACCCTCATCGCCACCCTCGAGGTCGAACTCCTCGTGAACCTCACGGATCCGATCGCGGATGTCGGCCGCGAGTTCGAACTCGAGGTTGTTCGCCGCCTCCCGCATCTGTGTCTCCAGGTCCTCGATGTAGCGGGCCGCCTCCTGTTCGTCGGAGAGCTCCCGTCCGGAGACCGTCGAGGTGTCCGTCTTCGAGCCGGGGAGGTTCGTCTCGCCGACCGCCTTCTCGATCGTCGTCGGTTCGTAGCCGTGTTCGTCGTTGTACTCCCGTTGAATCCGTCGGCGACGCTGGGTCTCTTCGATCGCAGACTGCATGGCGTTCGAGGGGGCGTCGGCGTAGAGGACGACCTCGCCGTTTACGTTCCTGGCGGCCCGCCCCATCGTCTGGACGAGGGTTGTCTCCGAACGCAAGAACCCCTCCTGGTCGGCGTCCAGGATCGCCACGAGCGAGACCTCGGGGATGTCAAGGCCCTCACGGAGCAGGTTGATCCCCACGAGGACGTCGATCTCCCCCAATCGAAGCGAACGGATGATCTCGTGGCGCTCTAAGGTGTCGGTCTCGTCGTGCATGTACTCGACGGAAACGCCCGCCTCTTCTAGGTACTCCGTGAGGTCCTCGGCCATTCGCTTCGTGAGTGTCGTGACGAGGGTGCGTTCGTCGCGTCCGATGCGTTCGTCGATGCGATCGAGGAGATCGTCGATCTGTCCCGTTGCGGGGGCGACCTCGACAGCAGGGTCGACGAGGTGGGTCGGACGGACGATCTGTTCGACGATTCGCTCACTCTTCTCGCGCTCGTAGTCGGCCGGCGTCGCCGAGACGTACAGCGTCCGATCGGTCTTCGCCTCGAACTCCTCGAAGGTCAGCGGGCGGTTGTCGTACGCTGTCGGCAGACGAAAGCCGTTCTCGACCAGCGAGTCCTTGCGGGACTTGTCGCCGGCGTGTTGGCCCCGGATCTGGGGAAGGGTCACGTGGGACTCGTCGACGACGGTGAGGAACTCGTCGGGGAAGTAATCGAGCAAGGTGTAGGGGGTGTCACCCGAGTTTCGGTCGTCGAGATAGACCGAGTAGTTCTCGATGCCCGAACAGTAGCCAGTCTCCTCGATCATCTCGAGGTCGAAGGTCGTCCGTTCCTCGATTCGCTGGGCAGCGATCAGATCGCCCGTGCGCTCGAAGTAGCTGATCCGGGAGTCGAGATCCGATCGAATCTCCTCGAGTGCCGTCTCGAGGCGGTCTTCCGGCAGCGAGTAGTGTTCTGCCGGGTGGACCAACACGGCGGGTTCGGAGCTTTTGACCTCGCCCTCGAGGGAGTCGACCTTGAGCATCCGATCGATCTCGTCGCCCCAGAACTCCACCCGGACGGCATACCGGCCGTACATCGGGTAGATCTCGATGGTATCGCCGCGCACCCGGAACGTGCCCTGGGTGAAATCGACGTCGTTGCGCTCGTAGTTGAGGTCGACCAGGCGTTTGAGCAACTCCTCGCGGCCGATCTCCTCGCCGACTTCCAGACGCATCGCCATCTCGACGTAGTTTCGCGGGTCACCGAGTCCGTAGATCGCGGAGACGGAGGCGACGACGATGACGTCGTCTCGAGTCAACAGCGAACGGGTCGCCGAGTGGCGCAGCCGATCGATCTCGTCGTTGATCGAGGCGTCCTTGTCGATGTAGGTATCACTCTGTTCGACGTAGGCCTCGGGCTGGTAGTAGTCGTAGTAGGAGACGAAGTATTCCACTGCGTTATCCGGAAAGAGGTTCCGAAACTCCTCGTACAGTTGGGCCGCCAAGGTTTTGTTGTGGGCGATGACCAGCGTCGGTTTCTGGATCTCCTCGATCACCCACGAGACCGTGTTCGTCTTGCCCGACCCCGTGACACCGAGGAGGGTCTGTTCGTCAACCCCCGACCCGAATCCCTCGGCGAGCTGTTCGATCGCCTTCGGCTGGTCACCCGCCGGATCGAAGGGGGCGTCAACCTCGAAGGGCTTCGTGGCGTCTGGGCGGTCCGGCTGGAGGGGGCCTCGAGTATCGCTCACTGTTGTGTCCCGTACGGAGTGAAGCCACTTGACCCGTACGCTTGGTCGTGGCAACCTGCGAGCGGTTTGTGGACCGAACACCGGGAGGCCCGCCACGATGGCCGTCCGATCACGACTCGTAAAACTCACGGGGACGTCCCGACACCGTACTCGTCGGTCTAGAAACGGGGCCGACAGCCAGTCGGCCGGCACTGGGGCCGTATTATCCCTCCCCGTCCGCTTCAATCGAGGTGAACACGCTGGACGGGGTACCGTCCGTGGATGCGGTGATGTGTCGGATGACGAACGGCGATCGACTGTACGGACGTTCAAGTAAATAAGGCGGGGGTACGTTCCCCGTATCTGGGAACGGGTTTCGGAGAGTGCAAAAACTACACGAGTCGGGCCCGTTCGTCGCTATCGTGAGACCGAATCGATGACATTCGACCCCCTCCACGGCCGTGCCCGCGTCACTCGAGGTAGTCGGGTGTCGGAGCGTCGGGGTGACAGACGATGTAGACGTCGTAGGCCTCGTCAGCGGTGACGTGTGCGCCGACACTCGAGACCGGCGTCACGATCCCGCCGACGTTGTCGCTGCCGAGAAAGACGACGGACGGGTCGTGTCGCTCGACCAGCGTCTGGACGTGTTCGGCGATCCGCTCGACCGGCGGATACTCCCTGATCAGTTCGTAGTCGAAGTCGGCGTCGGGGACGACCTCGCGGACCCGTGTCTCGAGGCCCTCGGTCACCGACTCGAGGTCGAACTCCTCGTCGTCGATCCACCCTTTCTCGCGGGCGTACCGTCTGCGCTCGGAGACGACACAGACAGCGACGACGTCCTCGTCGAACGTTTCCGCGTACTCGCCGGCCCGTCTGAGAGCAGCCTCGGACAGGTCCGATCCGTCGAACGGAACGACGAAACTCATACCGGGGGGTAACCCCCCGACGGACATTAACTTCCGGGTGGTGCCCGGCGAGTGGGAACACGGCGTGGTCGGTGAGACGCCGT
>LKNC01000139.1 GCA_001564255.1 Natrialbaceae archaeon Tc-Br11_E2g1 | reverse complement strand
TCCTCGAGGTAGTCGACGTCGCCGGTTTCCTCGATGAGGTCGGCGTAGCCGGTGATCACGTTGATCGGGTTCTGGAGGTCGTGGCTGATCACGGAGGCGAACCGATCGAGGCGTTCGTTCTGGCGGGCGAGTTCCCGTCGGCGTCGTTCGCGTTCGACGGTGTGGCCGATCAGTTCGCCGAAGGTGCGTACCTGACGACGGACCGACTCGGGCCAGGACCGTCGCTCACTCGCTCCGACCGCGAGGACGCCGGTGAGTTCCCAGTCGATCACGACCGGAACGGCGAGAAACGCCTCGAACCCACGCTTTCGGAGGTACAGGGGGCGTTCGTCGTCACCGTCCGAACCGCCGAGAGCACCCAGGTCGCCGACGAACCCCTCGGGAACCTCGAGGGCCTCCTCCGGGCTCGAGTCGTCCGGGATCGCGTAGGGGGTGAACGACGAGAGTGACTCCTCGAAACCGGGGAACGACGTCGCGGCGATGCTCGCTTCCGAGGGCGGACAGTTTCCATCTGTAGACCAACAGTGGGTCCGTTCCAGGGTCCCCGTCCTCTCGACGTGTTGGAAGAAGACACATCGGTCGGCGTCGAGTCGCTCCCCGATCGACTCGAGGCCCCACTCGATCTCGATATCGATCTCGTCCGGGGCGGCCCCCATCAGTGACCGTGAGATCTCCAGAACCGTCCCGGAGACGTCCGAAACCGACTCCTCGTAGATGTCGTCGACGCGATCGCACAACCGTCGACCGTCGACCCGTCCGTCGGGCATACGAACGACGTCCCCACGGTCGGCCCGGAGGAGGGCCTCACAGACCCCCGAGTCGAGAGAGGGGAGAACCGCCACGACGGGGAGGCCGGGTCGGACGTCGGTGACGTACTCGAGGACGTCACTCACGCCGGGTAGTTCGTGGGTAAGTACCAGACAGTCGACGTCCCCGTCTACCGCCTCGAAGACCGCCGCACGCGAGGTGACGGTCGTTACCCGGTACTCCCCGAGGGCGTCGACGACCCGGTCTCGCCCGTTCGGATCGGCGTAGAGCACGTGGAACGACCCCCGGCCGGTCGACTGTGGATCTGCGGTCTGTGTTTCGGCCATCACGTCCCGTCGTAACGTCGCCTCCGCTCACTCATAGAGGTTGTGACAGACGAGTCCGGTATCGCGGCGAGGGGTTCAAACAGGGCTGAATATTGAAGACCTCTCCCGGCGCACGCCGACCGGGGCCGAACAATCTTATAGTCGGCACCCGCAAGGGGAGACGAGCGACTCCCGAACGATGACGAGCTATTACGACCACGCGCAGGTACAGGAGTTCTGGCAGTACGTCTGGGACCGCGAGGACGCCTACGTCCTCCCGGAGGCAGCCGAGGACCCGACGTACGTTCTGGGGATGTTCCCGTACACTTCGGGGACGCTACACATGGGCCACGTCCGAAACTACGCGATCACGGACGCCTACGCCCGCTACCGGCGGATGTGTGGGGACGACGTCCTCCACCCGATGGGATGGGACGCCTTCGGGCTCCCCGCCGAAAACGCCGCGTTCGAACGCAACACCGACCCCGAATCCTGGACTCGAGCCTGCATCAAACGGATGCGCGAGGAGCTCCAGGACATGGGCTTTGGCTACGACTGGTCACGGGAGATAACGACCTGTGATCCCTCCTATTACCGGTGGAACCAGTGGCTGTTCACCCGCCTCTACGAGGAGGGGCTCGTCGAGTACAAGTCGGCGACGGTCAACTGGTGTCCCGACTGTGAGACCGTCCTCGCGGACGCCCAGGTCGAGGACGGCTCGGACGGGCCGGTCTGTTGGCGGTGTGAGAGCCCGGTCGAACGCCGGGAACTCGACCAGTGGTTTTTCACCATCACCGACTACGCCGAAGAGCTGTACGACGGCCTCGAGGACTTAGCGGGGTGGCCCGACGGGGTCAGGGAGATCCAGCGAAACTGGATCGGTCGCAAGGAGGGTGCACGCGTCACCTTCACCCTCCCCGACCACGGTGAGGTGGGCGTTTTCACCACCCGGCCGGACACCGTCTACGGGGCGACCTACCTCGCACTCTCGCCCGGCCACGAACTGGTCGACGAGCTCGTCGCCGGGGACGACGACCTGACCGCCGGGATCGAGGCGGTCCGGGAACTCCGACCGGGGGAGGCCGGCTTCGCCGGCGTCGACACCGGCGTCCGGGCACGCCATCCACTGACCGACGGGGAGTTGCCGGTGTACGTCGCCCCCTACGTGCTCGAAGACGTCGGTACCGGCGCGGTGATGGGCGTTCCCGCACACAACGAACGCGATCACGCCTTCGCGGGCGAACACGACCTGCCGATCAGGTCGGTGATCGAACCCCAGGAGAACACCTCTCCGCTCCCGGAGGCCCCCTACACCGGCGAGGGCGTCCTCGTCGACAGCGGCGAGTACGACGGCGTCGGGAGCACCGTCGCCCGAGAGCGACTGCTCGAGGAACTCGAGGCCATCGAACCCGAGACCACCTACCGTCTGCGTGACTGGCTCATCTCCCGCCAGCGCTACTGGGGGACGCCCATCCCGATGGTCCACTGTGGGGAGTGTGGCCACGTCCCCGTTCCCGAGGAGGACCTGCCGGTCGAACTGCCCGAGTTCGTCCACACCACGGGGAACCCACTCGAGGAACACGATTCCTTTACCGAGACGACCTGCCCCGAGTGTGGCGGCCCGGCCCGCCGGGAGACCGACACGATGGACACCTTCGTCGACTCGTCGTGGTACTTCCTGCGATACCTCTCGCCGGACCTCGCCGAGGCCCCGTTCGACGCCGACGCGGCCCGCGAGTGGCTGCCCGTCGACGTCTACGTCGGCGGGGACGAACACGCCACCTTGCACTTACTCTACGTTCGTTTCTTCACGAAAGCCTTGGCCGACCTCGGACTGCTCGAGGTCCGCGAGCCGGTCGAACGGCTCGTCAGCCAGGGGACGGTGCTCTACGACGGAACGAAGATGTCGACCTCCGACGGCAACGTCGTCTCCCCACAGGAGTACGGCGCGGAGACCACCCGACTGTTCGTCCTCTCGGCTGCCCACCCCGAACAGGACTTCGAGTGGACGGCGAACGACGTCGGCGCGGCTTACGACCTCCAACAGACCCTCTACGGGATGGCCACGGAGTTCGTCCAGTCGCTGTCCGTCCGGGCGAAACGGCGAGACCACGACGCCTACGTCGACCGCGAGATCGATCGAACGATCGTCACCGCGGGTGAGGAGTACGAACGCTTCCGGTTCCATCGCGCGTTCTCGGAGATCCAGCGGCTGCTCGGCGTTCTCCGCCGATACCGAGAGTACGACACGCCACACGAGGGCGTCTACCGCCGGGGCCTGCGGACGCTCTCTGCCCTGCTCGCACCGATGGCCCCCCACCTCGGCGAGGAGCTGTGGAACAAAGTCGGTGACGACGGGCTCGTCGTCGAGGCCGACTGGCCCGACCCCCTCGAGGCCGTCGACGACCCCCGCGTCGAACGCCGCCTCGTCGAGACCACGAGAGAGGACGTCCGGGACATCGTCGACGTCGTCGACATCGACGACCCAGAGCGGATCGAACTCGTCGTCGCCGAGGAGTGGAAGTATCGCGTCTACGACCTGCTCAAGACGTCCGAGCCCGACGCCGACGTCGTCTCGATGGCGCTCGAGGACGACGCCGTAGACGCCGACGAGGAGGCCGTCGCCGACTTCACCGCCGGCTTGCTCGACCGACGGGAGGGGCTGGACCCCGTCGTCGACGCCGACCGGGAACTCGAGACACTCGAGCGGGCGAGGTGGCTCCTCGAGGACGAGTTCGGGGCCGCCGTCACCGTCTCCCGGCGACCGACCGGCGATGACCTCACGGGGAAAGCCAGACCGGGGAAGCCGGCGATCCACATCAGCTAACACTGACGGAAGTCGTCGACTGATCCCGCCGGTCCGACGTGGGAGACCGTCGTACAGTTTCACTCCCGGGTGATCCCCTCGAGACCCGCCTCGAACTCCCCGCGGGCGGGTTCGGGCACGTACCCCTCGAGGTCGGTCGACTCGAGGTCGATCCGCCCGCCCTCCTCGGCGGCTTTGTAACTGGCCATACAGAGTTCGACGACCTCGAGGCCGTCGTGGACGTCCTCGCGGGCGTTCTCGCCGTCGCGGAAGGCGTCGACGACGTGGCGGTTCTGAGCGACGTAGCCGTAGGCGGTCGCCTCCTCGGGGACGACGGACATGCCGCCCTGACTGGCTTCCTGTTTCTCGACGACGTAGCCCGCCTGCTCGCCGACGTCCCCCGAGAGAAAGACGTCCGTCCCGGACTCGAGGGTGTCGACGGTGCCCGAGTACTCGGGGCCGAGCAGTTCGACCGTGATCCGCAGTCCCCTGCCGACGAAACACCAGGAGGTGGTCGCCTCGCCGACCACGAGCTCGCCGTCGTCGGTCTCGTAGAAGACGGAGGCTCTGGCGTAGTCCTCGGCGGGACTGTTCTCGTAGTCGACGTCGTACTCCTCGGCGAGTTCCGCCGCGTACCTCTCCCGACCCCACTTCAGCGTCGAGACGTCACCCGAGACGGCGACGGGCGTCAGGTCGCCGTCGGTTTCGGGGTCCGAGAGCAGGTAGTTGTTCACCTTGTGGGAGTGACACATCATGTCGTTCAGGGCACCGCCACCCTGTTTCTCCCCGTCCCAGAACCACCCCGAGTGGGGGCCGCTGTGTTCTTCTGCCGCCCGGGCCAGGTACGGTCGACCGGCGGCGTCGGCGCCGTCCCAGAGGAGCGACCGCATCCGTTCGACCCCCGGCATGTAGACCTGGTTCTCGAGGTAGGCGTTTGCGAGCCCGGCCCCTTCGACCAGGTCGACGACCCGCCCCGCCTCGTCGACGGTCCGGGCGAGGGGTTTTTCGATCGCGATCGCCTCGAGATCGGCGCTACCCTGTTCGAGTTCCTCGACGATCGTCTCGACGCTCTCGAGGCGAACGTAGTTGGGGCTCGTGAGCCAGATCGCCTCGACGTCGGGGTCGGCCACGAGATCGGGGAGTTCGTCGTACGCGCTGGGATCGCCACAGCCCGCCTCGCGGACCGACGCCGCCACGTCCTCGGCTTTCGACCGCGTCGGGTTCATGATCGCAGCCGCGTGGGCGTCGCGAATCCCCCGGAGCGTCCCGGCGTGGAAGGTGTGGGTGATAAAGCCGGCTCCGACGAAGCCGATCCCGAGTGAGTCACTGTCTGGCATGACACGGCGCTACACCGGCGTCTCGAATAAGTATGGCGTCAGTTCGAACCGAAGGTCACGGACGGTGACAGTGGCTGTCGTAACTGGGGTGAAACCGACGCCGAGGCGTCGTTACGTCCCGACGTGTCGAAAATCCTTAAGCGGTATCCGGCCTACCTCCAACCCGTGTGTACGCTCACCCTCGCCTGGCAGGTCTTCGAGGACACGCCGGTCGCCGTCGCCGCAAACCGTGACGAGGCGATAGACCGGCCGTCGGAGCCCCCGGGACCGTACCGCGAGAACCCGAACGCCGTCGCCCCGAGAGATACGGAGGCCGGCGGAACGTGGATCGGCGTCAACGAACACGGTCTTTTCGCCGGCATCACGAACCGCTGGAACGACGAAGAGCTCGCGGGCGAACGGTCCCGCGGCCTGCTGGTCGCGGACGTCCTTTCGTGTGCCTCGACCGCAGAGGCCCTCGAGACGGTCGAACGGGCGATGAGCGCGTCCGAGTACGCGGGCTTTTCGCTCGTGGTCGCCGACGCCGACGACGCCGTCTGGATCGGCTGGGACGGGGCCTACGAGGTGACGCCCCTCGCGGCGGGGGTCCACGTCGTCGTCAACGTCGGCTTCGACGACCGGTTTTCGGTGCCCGAGACGCGATCCGAGATCGGCTCCCGACAGGCCGAGAACGCCCGTCGTCTTCAACAGGTGCTTACCCCTCAGGCCGGCGAGGAGGCGTCGGGGTGGCTCGAGCGGGCGGGGGCGGTACTCGGCGATCACGAGTACGGCGTCTGCATCCACGGCGACGGGTTCGGGACGAAGTCCTCGACGTTGCTCGCTCTCGGCGAGGAGCCGACCTTCTCGTTCGCCGACGGGCCGCCGTGTGAGACGGGCTACGAACACGTGGCCGTCGAAAGGCACATTTAAGCGGCCGGCGTTAGCTCCTACGTATATGGTCGCACTCTTTCAGGTAGTCCGGGACACGACGAGGTGGTCACCGTGAGCGTTTCCGAACTCGAAGCCGAACTCTCCGAGGTCGAACGGGCCGGCCTCGCGCTCGTCCGTGAGACAGGTGGGATCCACCAGAGTGACTTCTGGAAGGAACTCGACGTCTCCTCGAGGAAGGGAAGCCGGATCGTCGAGACACTCGTCGAGAAGGAACTCGTCGATCGCGAGGACGCGGTCTACGACGGCCACAACACCTACTTCATCACACCGACCGCCCGCGACCTCGATTTCACACTGCTTATGGCCGGTGACATGCTCTCGCCGTTTATCGGCGAGGAGGAAGTCGATCCCCAAAGCGACGCCTTCTCCCAGTGGATCATGAACCTCGCCTACCAGGGGTAGTTCCCCGAGAGAAAGCTATTCGGTCATGGGCTGAACAGTCAGGGGTAGATGAACAAGCGAGGCCACGTTCTCAACGCGGTACTTCTCAGCATCGGCCTGGGCTATTTACTCGAGCCGACGGGGGACGAGACGACGTTCGCAACGATCATCGCGATCGGTGCGCCGGTGACCCTCGGTGCGCTGTTCCCGGACGTCGATACCGCCTTCGGCCGTCACCGCAAGACCTTGCACAACCTCCCGATCCTCGCGGGCTTTCTCGCTTTCCCGTACTTCTTCGGGAACCTCGAGTACGTCTGGATCGGCATCCTGACTCACTACGTCTTAGACGTCGCGGGGAGCCGACGGGGGATCGCGCTGTTCTATCCCGTCCTGAGCAAAGAGTACAACCTGCCTTTCGGCGTTCCCGTCAGTAGCGACAGATCCGACCTCGTGACGGTGCTTGTCACCGCCGGCGAGCTCGCCGTCGCGGCGATCGTCATCTATCGGGTCCCACAGTGGGGCCTCGAGATGGCCCGCCAGTCCCTGGGGATCTAGTGACGGACCCGGCCTAAGCCGGGGCCAGTACTAAACGGCGGTCCCCTGTTCGACGGAGTCGTTGTCCCCTCCGACGGCATCGGCGTCCCATCCTTCCGGAATCGTGCCGATCTCCGGATCGACATCCCGGACGAGCCGGTGGTCCCACGTGTGGCCGGCGACGGGCTCGGCGTCGGGGTCGTCTCCGACTAACAGTAACCGAGAGCCACCGTCATCACCGCCGTAAAATGAGCTTGAGCACGTCCTCGTCCTCTAGGACGTGCTGGTCGCCGACTTGCTGTTCGTCGTGGGTGGCACTCGGGCCGGAGACGCG
>LKNC01000138.1 GCA_001564255.1 Natrialbaceae archaeon Tc-Br11_E2g1 | reverse complement strand
GTGCTCGAGGAGGAACTCTCGCGTGCGCCAGCCCGCGGCACAGACGACGTAATCGGCCTCGACACGGCCGTTTTCGGTGTCGATCCCGACCACTTCGTCGTCCTCGACGAGCAGGTCGTGGACGGCCGTATCAGTGTGAAAGGTTGCGCCGTCGTCACGAGCGTCGTCGTGCAGCGTGATCGTGAACGTATAGGGATCGACGAAGCCCGACACGTCCTGTTCGATGACGCCGGCGTGATCCGAGAGGTCGAACGTCGGATACCGCTCGCTCGCTTTCTCACGCTCGAGGTAGCGTACGGGGAGGCCGTCCGCCGCAACTCGCGAGGCGTACCGTCGCTTTTCGTCCTCCCGTTCGGGCGTGACGAGTCCGACACTCGGCAGTTCCGTGAAGGTGAACTCCCCGGTGCCGTCGTACTCCCGGAAGAAGTCGATCGCGTGCCAGCCGATCGCCGGCTCGTCCTCGTAACTCGAGAGCATCGTGACCTCGCCGGCTGCGAGCGCGGAGGCTTCGCCCGCGAGCTGTCCCTTTTCGAAGACCTCGACGTCGTAGTCGGGAGCGAGTTCGCGTGCGACGGCACAGCCGACGACGCCGCCGCCGACGATGGCGACACGGTCGCTCATCGGGGACCCTCCGGCTCGTGTCGGTCGGGTTCGGCGTTTGCTCTGGGTTCGAAACTGTTGGAGTCGTCGTGATCGGGTCTATGGTAGTCGATCCCGTTCGGTTCTATCGTGTCGTCATACCTGTTGCCACGGGAGACCATCGCGAAAGCTAGAGATGGGGATCGCTTAATACTTTTGGGATCGTGTAACACACTCCTCGAAATCTCCGGATGATCCGCGATGAAAACGACGGCACCGATCTGTGAGGACTCCCCCGGTCGCCGTTATCGGTCACCGTGACAGTACCGCTCGAAGTTCTCGAGTACCCGAGTCGCGTTCGAGTCCTCGAAGGAGTGATCGCCGTCGGCCCAGTCATCCGGCTTATCGCGTACACGTTCGGTGAACTCGGGGTGAAACTGGACGGTCCAGATCGGGGCTTCGGTGTGTCGACTACAGAAGTGGGCGTTGTAGTCGGTTCGGGCGGTGGACGCGAGTTCGTCGGCCGGGTCGACGACGAGGTCGGCGTGTAAGACGGGAACGACGGGCTCGAGGCCGTCGACCGTGAGATCGCCGTCGACGCTCGACTCGAGTTCGACGAACGTCGCGCGGCGTTCGTCCCGTTCGACGACGCCGCCGAGTGCCTGGTGGATCAGCTGGTGGCCAAAGCAGACGCCGAGCAGTGGGACGGGTGCGTCGCGACAGCGGCGGACGAGCCGTTCGGCCGGTTCGATCCAGTCTGCGTGTTCGTCTTCGTAGACGCCCGCGGTGCTGCCGCTCAGGATTACGCCGTCGTAGGGCTCCAGATCCGGTTGGAACGGTTCGTCGACGAACACACGGTACTCCGTCTCACCCGGCGTCAGGCGGGCGATTTCCGGGGCGAGATAGCGATAGTCGGGTTGCACCTCGAGGTCGAGAACGAGTATCATTGGTTCACAGAAAGTGTGCGTCCGTAATGACTCTGACGGGGCTGTGGGACCGGGAGAAAAATTTATGCGTGGGTATACCACACATTCGCACGAGCCGATAGGAGCAGTCGGCATCGAACCAATGACAAGTGATATTCTCATCGTCGGCGGCGGGATCGCAGGACTCAGCGCGGCCCGTGAACTGGCGCCGGACCACGACGTCACCGTACTCGAGCGAAACGAGATCGCAAGCGGGGCAACCGGTCACGCATCGGGACTCGTTACCGTTGTGGCCGATTACGCCGAACGGCGGGAGGCCGCCCGGTACTCGATCGAGTTCTTCCGTGAGTACGACGGCACCGGACAGTTCTCGTTTCACGAGTTGCCGTTCGTCCAGCTCCGGACGACACCGGAACTGTCGGGGTTGCGTGACGAGGCCGCCGACTTTCGAGACGACGGGTTCTCCGTGACGGCACACGACGTCGCGGCACTCGAGGACCGATACCCGAACGTGTTCGACCTATCGGTCCACACCGGCGCGGTCGTCTTCGACGACGCCGGCTGGGTCGATCCGTACACGTACGCGGCGACACTGGCGGACGAGGCGAGAAACGATGGTGCGGACGTTCGGACGAACACCGAGGTGACCGGGCTCATCGTCGACGACGGAGCCGTTCGCGGGGTCAGAACCGACGACGGTGACCGTCGGGCCGATCGGGTTGTCGTCGCCGCGGGGTGGCGTACGCCGGAACTGGCCGGCGTGGAGCTTCCGGTTCGACCGTTCCGATACCAGACGGCCAACCTCGAAACCGGGGTTTCGGTCACCGACTACCCGATCGCGTGGGACCAGGAGTCGCGACTCTACTGGCGACCCGAGCACAACGGGGAGCTTCACGTCGGTGGGGGTGCCTACTACGTTTCCGAGCCGGGGTCGATCCGATCGACGACGGTCGAGGGGTTCAAACGACTCATCGCGAGGACGGTTCCGGACCGACTGCCGGCGCTGACCGACGCCCGGCTCGCGACCGACAACACCTGCCCATCGGGGGATTCCGCCACGCCGGACCACCTGCCGATTATCGATTCGCCGCCGAACGGGCCGTCGGGACTCGTCGTCGCGACCGGACTCCACGGCTTTGGCATCATGGCCGGGCCGGCCATCGGCCGGGCGATTCGCGCGCTCGTCGTCGAAGCGGACGCTCCGTTCCCGCTCGAGCCGTATCGGTGCGATCGGTTCGGGCCGAACGCATCGTGGGAGTTTCCCTACATCGCGCCGACGGCGGCCGAAACCGGTCCGTAGTGGTGGAAAGTACGAAGCGGAAGTGTCGGACGAAGAGCTGCTCGACGTGTTTCGTGGGCTTTCGCGTTGAGTCGCTGTACGTCCCGGGCCGAAAGCAGTATCAAACCGGGGCAGTCATTTTGAAAAGACGGGCCCTGTCCGTGCAGATAGTTGACGTCGTCGTCACAAAACGCCAGGGAAACGGAGATCGCCAACTGATATTTAGTCCGACCCGCAGTTATTAATACCTCCCTTGCATATCAGCGTGTGTTGACATGGTAACCGGTATGAAATCACGCAGGAAGTTCATCGCTACGACGGGTAGTATCGGGGCGTTGGGAACGATCGCCGGCTGTCTCGGCGGCGGCGACGAAGACGTCGTGAACTACTTCAGTTGGGGGGCGTACATCGACGACGACTGGATCCAGCCGTTCGAGGAGGACACGGGGATTACGGTTAACACCGAAACCTACGAGTCGAACGCCGATGCGATCAACCAGATCGAAACGTCCCCGGAAGGGACCTACGACGTCTGGACGCCGTCGGCACCGGGTGCGGACTTCGAACGTGCGTACCGAAATGATCTCCTCGACCCGATCGACCTGGATAACGTCCCCGGCTGGGACGAACACATCTTCGAGGAGATGAAACTCGACGAGTTTTCCTTCGACGGCGAACAGTACGCCGTTCCGATGACGTTCGGCTTCGACGGCGCGATCTACAACCACGAGGAGGTCGGCGATCTCGGTGACACGATCAGTTACGACGTGCTTTGGGACGAAGAGTACGACGGGGAGATCACGACCCGCGACGACGCGGCGACACAGATCTGGACTGCAGCGAAGTACCTCGGCCAGGACCCCGACGAGCCCGAGGATCTGGACGCGATCGAGGACGCACTGAACGAACACGTCGACCTCGTAAACACCTACTGGACGTCGTCCGCGGACTCGATCCAGAACTTCCAGGAGGGCGAGGCGTCGATCGGGACGTCGTGGGACGGCGCATACCACCGCCTCGTCGACGATGACCAGCCGGTTTCACTGGCGTTCTGGGAGGAAGGGACCATCGGCTGGTTCGACTGCTTCTGTATCGCCCGTGGTTCGGAGAACAAAGAAGCGGCCGAACAGTTCATCGACTACATGATCTCGGAGGTCCCACGCGAGTGGTTCGAGGGGCCGGAGTACATCGTGGTCTCCGACGCCGTCGAGTACACCGATGAAGAACTCGAGACGTATAACCTCGAGATGGCGCTCGAAAACACCGAGTTCCCGGCGTACAACGACGACGACGAGATCCAGACGTACGACGAGATCTGGACGGACGTCACCGTTTGAACCCCGATAGATCGCTCTATTTATGGCCTCAACACTTCACCTCGATTCCGTGACGAAGGATTTCGGCGATGTTCGCGCAGTCGAAGGGGTTAGCTTCGACGTCGAGCAGGGGAAGTTTTTGACCCTCCTTGGCCCCTCCGGGTGTGGGAAAACGACGACGCTGCGGATGATCGCCGGCTTCGAGACCCCGACCGAAGGCTGCGTTCGTCTCGGTGACACCGACATCACCGCCCAAGAACCGTATCGACGACCGACGAGTATGGTCTTTCAGAACTACGCGCTGTTCCCGCACAAGACGGTCGGCGAGAACGTCGGTTTCGGACTGAAAATGCGGGACGTCCCCCGGGACGAGCGCTCGGACCGGGTCGCGGGGATGCTCGAACTCATCGAGCTACCGGGGATCGAAGACCGGGGCATCGACGAACTCTCCGGCGGCCAACAACAACGTGTCGCCCTGGCGCGGGCGTTGATTACCGAACCGGAGGTACTGCTACTCGACGAACCGCTCGGTGCGCTCGACCTGAAACTGCGAAAGAACATGCAGGTCGAACTGAAGAATCTACAGGAGGAACTCGGTATCACGTTCGTCTACGTCACCCACGACCAGGAGGAGGCACTGACGATGAGCGACGAGATCATTATCCTCAACGACGGCGAAATCGAACAACGTGGCACGCCGACGGAGATCTACGAGAGCCCACGAACCCGGTTCGTCGCCGAGTTCATCGGCGACACGAATCTGCTCGACGGCACGTACGTCGAGAACGGAAGCGGTGCCACAGTCGAGTGTGGAGGCGTCGACGTCCCGATCGACTCGTTTTCGGCGGTCACGGACGGACAGTCACTCTCCGTCTCTATTCGTCCCGAGAAAATCGAACTCGGCGGCCGAACGGGGAACGGAACCACCGTGACAGTAGGCGGTGAGGTGAAAGACGTCATTTATCAGGGTAACGTCGCGAAGGTGCACGTCGACATCGATGGGACCGAACTCGTCCTCGAACAGCAGGTGATCGACACGGTCAACCTTCCGACTCCGGGAAGTGAGTGTACGCTCAGTTGGGATCAGGAGAACACCAATGTCCTCACAGGATGACGTAGCCGCGGATGCAGTCCGCCAACGACCGACACACGAAAAGGGAACGTTTCGCGGGCGACTCCTCGAGTTGGCGGACAGCGAGGTGTTCAAGGGGTCGATTACCCTCGGACCGGTCTTGGTGCTTTTGACCGTCTTCTACGCCATTCCGGTCGTGTTGTTGTTGACCTACAGCGTTTTCATCGAGGATCCGTTCAGCTCGGGGCTGACGTTCGACCACTTCGGTCGGTTCATCGATATGTCGGCTGTCACGTCGTTCCAGTTCGGTGAGCTGTCATACGTCAGGTTGCTGGGCCGATCGCTCGGCATTGCCGTCATCGTGACGGTGTTGTCGCTTGTAATCTCGTACCCGATTACCTACTACCTGGGACAGTATGCGCCCGAGCGCTGGAAGATCGTGCTCGTGATGCTCGTCATTATCCCGTTCTGGACGTCCTACCTGATCCGAACGTACGCGTGGATTCCGATCCTCTCGACCAACGGGTTCATCAACGGGACGCTCACAGCACTCGGGTTACCAACGCTGCCGTTACTGAACAACATGGTCGGGAGTATCATCGGGCTCGTCTACGTTTTCGTCCCGTTCACGGTTCTGCCGCTTTATGCAAGCATGGAGGGACTCGATCCATCACTGATCGAAGCCTCCCGCGACCTCGGCGCCTCCCGGTGGGAAGCGTTCCGGGAAGTCGTTTTCCCTCTCACGCTTCCCGGTGCACTCGCGGGTGGGGTCTTCGTCTTCATCAAGACCGCCGCTGCGTACGTCACGCCATCGTTGCTCGGTGGGACCAGCGGCCGGATGTACGCGCAGGTGATCGAAACCCAGTTCGGGTCCGCGTTTAACTGGAACTTCGGTGCTGCACTGTCGGTAATCTTGGTCGTGGTCGTACTCGGGACGATCTGGATCGCCATGCGATGGGGAATCAACGTCAAAGGCTCCCGCGGCCTCGGCGGAGGTGGCCTATGAGCGTCGCCGACGGCATCCGAGACCGGATCGGCTCCAGTTCCGATCCCAACGACGGGGCTGGTGGCGGGCTGAAACTCGCGGCCCTGCTCACCTACCTGTTCCTGTATGGCCCGATCCTGGTCGTCGTCGTCATGTCGTTCGACGCTGGCCGGTATGGGCTACGCTGGGAATTCACCACCGAATGGTACGCGAGCCTCGCGACCCGAAGTGACCTGATCGGGTCGCTGTGGCTGAGCGTCCAGATCGGTATCGTCGTCATGATCGTTTCGACGGTTCTTGCCGTCATCGCGGCGTTTGGCCTCTCCCGGTTCGACTGGCCAAAGCGGAAGGGGCCGATCGCGACCTACCTCATCTTCGTTCCGCTTACCCTGCCGCTTATCATCTACGGTATCGGTCTATTCGTCTTTTTCACCCGACTCGGCATCGGCCGTGGCTTCCTGCCGATCGTCGTTGGCCACGTGCTCTATGCGTTGCCGTTCGCGACGCTCGTGGTCGGGGCAGGGGTCATCGACCTCGACCGGTCACTCGAGGAAGCCGCAATGGACCTCGGGGCGGATCCGTTAACGACGTTCCGCGAGGTGACGCTACCGGCTCTGATGCCGAATATCGTGGCAGCAGCGCTGTTTTCCTTTACGCTCTCGTTTGACGAGTTCCTCATCTCGTTTTTCGTCAGCGGGAGTGGTGCGGTACCGCTACCGGTCCGTATCTGGGGAATGGTGCGAGCGGACATCGAACCGGAAGTGTACGCGATCAGTGTGGTCGTGTTGGCGATCAGTATCGCCGTCGCGGCGTTGGCGACGAAACTCCGACGGTTCTGACGGAGTATCGCTCCCGTCGCCGTTTTCCCCCTCGAACGTCGACGATCACGCTCGACGGTGATCTCACAGAACGGAAAACCCACGCTACAAGCGTCGCCTAGAGCGTCTCGACGTACTGCTCTCGTTCCCAGTCGGTAACGGTATCGCGAAACGACTCGAGTTCCGCCCGCTTGGTGGCGACGAACGCCCGAATCAGGTCCTCACCGAGACGGGTGGTCAACGTCTCGTCTTCCTCGAGTGCACCGAGTGCGAGTTCGGGTGACTGTGGAAGGGGCGGGCGATCACCTGCGGGGTCGCCGGAAACGGGTGACTCGGGCTCGAGGTCGCGTTCGATCCCGTCGAGGCCGGCCGCGATGGTAGCTGCGGTGACGAGATACGGGTTCGCGTCGGCGCTCGGGATGCGG
>LKNC01000137.1 GCA_001564255.1 Natrialbaceae archaeon Tc-Br11_E2g1 | reverse complement strand
CGGTCGGACGTGCTCGCTTCGCTGCGCGCGACCTCCCTGCGATTCAAATCGCTCTGGCCGCTTTGCTCCTCACGAACGTGTTCGTCCCAAAAGCGGGCCGGGCGCGATTTGAACACGCGACCGTCTGATTAAGAGTCAGACGCTCTGCCTAACTGAGCTACCGGCCCTACACCAATCCGTTTCCGACCGTCGTTGATATACGTTTCCCTTAGCGGGCGGCCTGCGAACCGGCCCCAAACCGGTTACGTCCCGTGGTGTCCCGTCCTATCATACGAAAACCTAACAGTCTTCGGGACCGTTAAGTACACCCGGTTCGACGGACCGTTCACATGAGCACGGGGGTTACCATCTCGTCGATTTCGGACTACGCCATCCTGGGGTGTGGCAGCGTTGGCTACGCCGTCGCGGAGGAACTCGTCGAGCAGAGCAAAGACGTCTTGATCGTCGACAGAGACGAGAGCCGCGTCGAATCGCTACGGGACCAGGACCTAGACGCCCGAACCGCCGAGATCGACGACCCCGAGACCGCGGAACTGGTGGCAGACCGCGGGGTCGTCCTTATCCTCGCCTCGGACATCGAGGCCAGCAAACGGGCGATCGAACGCATCCGGGAGACCGACGGCGACCAGTTCGTCGTCGCCCGAGCGACAGACCCCGTCACCGGCGACGAACTCGAGGACATGGGTGCAGACATCGTCATCAACCCCTCGGCGGTGATCGCCGAATCCGCACTCCGGGCGCTCAAATCCGGCGAACTCGAGCACAACGCCGCCCGGTTGGCCGAAGTAATCGAGGACACCTCGGACAGACTGGCGATCGTCACCCAGGAGAGTCCGGATCCGGACTCGATCGCGAGTGCGGCGGCCCTGCAGGCGATCGCCGACCACCTCGAGGTCGACTCGGACATCGTCTACCTGGGCGATATCGGCCACCAGGAAAACCGTGCGTTCGTCAACTTACTCGGGATCGAACTGGTCCAGTGGGACGACACCGAGGATCGACAGGTCTACGATACGGTCGCTCTCGTCGATCACGCGACCTCCGCGGAGATGGACCTGGGGGTCGACATCATCGTCGACCACAACGATCCGGCGGAGGGCTACGAACCGGCGTTCGTCGACGTCCGCTCGAACATGTCCTCGACGTCGACGATCATGACGAAGTACATCCAGGAGTTCGACGTCAACGTCTCCGAGGAGGTCGCGACCGCGCTCCTGTATGGGATCCGCGCCGAGACCCTGGATTTCAAACGCGACACCACTCCCGCCGATCTCACCGCCGCCGCGTACCTCTATCCGTTCGCGAACCACGATACCCTAGAACAGGTCGAATCGCCGTCGATGTCCCCCGAGACCCTAGACGTCCTCGCGGAAGCGATCGCCAATCGCGACGTCCAGGGCAGTCACCTCGTCAGTAACGCCGGGTTCGTCCGCGACAGGGAGGCGTTGACCCAAGCGGCGAATCACTTGCTCAATCTCGAGGGCGTGACGACGACGGCCGTCTTCGGGATCGCCGACGAGACGATCTTCCTCGCGGCTCGATCGAAGGACATCCGGATAAACATCGGCAACGTGTTGGAGGACGCCTACAACGAAATCGGCGAGACCGCGGGCCACTCGACACAGGCCAGCGCGGAGATCCCGCTTGGCATCTTCACCGGGATCGAGATCTCGGAGGATACCCGGGAGACGTTACTCGGGCTCACGGAGGAAGCGGTAAAACGGACGCTGTTCGACGCGATGGGCGTCGAGGGTAGCGAGGGGGCAAACGGTTCCTAGTGGTTCACCAAGCCTGAACGTGTGGGTCGAACGATCGTGGTTGTCCGGTTCGACTCACACGGATCGGTATAACGTTTTACCGGCGATCGACCCGAACGGGGCGGCGATCACCGGTAACCAATCACAACAGACCGTATCACACGTCGACGCCTGGGGGAGTACTACGCGAGGACCTCTTCTTCCTCGTCGGCGTCACGGACGCGCTCTACGATGTCGTTGACGAGGACGACGTCCCCGACCGATCGGACCCACCGGTACGGGAGGATAACGCCGTGTGAGGCGTGTACGTCCTCACCGAACAGTTCCGGGTTCAGGCCGCCGAGTGCGAGTCCTGTAACGGCCTGTTCGCCGAGGTTCAGACGGAGGTCCTCGATCTCGCCGACGAAGACGCCGTTGTTCGAGTACACTTCGCGCCCGACGAGCGACGTGATCTCCTGGGGTGTATCGTCCATACCCCAGGTCACACGGGGCGCACTATTAATTCTTGATGCGGGAGCGCTCGACTGAACGAACGGACGACGGGAGCCGTGAACGTCCCGGACGACCGTCGAGCCGTGCTTACTAGGGGCCGAGATGATCGGCTTTCGGGTAGGTCGTCGGCCCGACCGATCTATCCGCGATCGGCGCCGTCACTCGAGTTCCTCGGAGAGTTCGGAGACGTGCTCGCGTATTCTGCGAGCGATCTGTAGCTGATCGTCGACGACGGTAGCGGTCTCCTCGGCGGCCCGGCGGGCGTCCTCGGAGTGGTCCGCGTACTCTTCGGCCATCGTGAGCATCTCGTCGACGCTGTCGGCCTGTTCGTCGTTGGCCTGGGCGATCTCGGTGATGCCGTCGACGGCTTCCTCGACGGCGTCGGCGATCCCCTCGAGCGAGGCGAGGGCCTCGTCGATGTCGTCGCCGGCTTCGGTCACCCGATCGTTCGTGGTGCGTGCGGCTTCGACGGTCCGGTCGGTCTGGGTCGTCACGTCCTCGATGCGGTCTGTGATCTCTTTCGTATGCTCTTTGGTCTCGTCGGCGAGTGATTTGACCTCGTCGGCGACGACCTCGAAGCCCTGGCCACCCTCGCCCACGTGAGCCGCCTCGATACGGGCGTTCAGTGCCAGCATGTTCGTCTGGTCTGCCACGTCGACGATCACCTCTACGACGTCGTCGATCTCGTCCATCCGTTCGTGGAGTTCCGTCGCCGTCTCCACGAGCGTCTCACCCTGGGCGACGACGTCTTCCATCGCTTTCTGGGCTTGCGTGCTCGCCTCGAGGCCTTCCCCGGCTCGCTCTTTCGACCCCTCGGCGGCGTCGGTTACCTCTTTGGCGCTCGCGGCGACCTCTTCCATTCGCGTGCTGTACTCGAGCAACTCGCCTCTCATCTCTTGGGCCATTTCGGCCTGTTCGGTCGCCCGGGCCTCGAGGTCGCCCATCGTGTCGGCGATCTCGTGGGTAGTCTCGGCTTGTTCGGTGGCGAGTGAGCCGACCTCGGTGGCGACCCGCTTTTGGGTCTCCTCCAGGGCTCGCTCCTTTTCCCGAAGCTCAGTGACATCACGCATCACCGTCACCGCACCCATGAGCTCGTCGTTTTCGTCGTACATCGGTGCGTTCGAGATGATGACGTCGATGGTCTCATCACGGTGGTTGAGCAACTGCATCTCCATCCCTCGGAGGGGCTGTTCGGTCTCGAGGACGTGCTCGATTATCGTCTCTTTCGTGTCGTGAGTCTCGTCGATCCGGAAGATTTCCCACAGCTCCATCCCCGTTGTCTCCTCGGTGGAGACGCCGGTCAACTCCTCCATTGCGGGGTTGAAGACCTGTATGTCGGCGTCCTCGTCGATGACGACGACGGGGTTTATCATCTCGTCGAGCGCCCGCGTCCAGACGCCCGTCTTCTCGTGTTCGAGGTAGGTGTCCATCGCGACCTGCAAGTCGAGGTTCATCAGCCGGAACGTCGAGGTGAGGTCCTCGCGGGTCCCCTCGACGGCCGTCTCGATCTCCTCGCGGGTGAGCTCCCCGTCTTCGACACGGTCGGTGAGGTCCTCGAGGAGGCGATCAAACAACGCCTCGAGCATCGCCTCGTGGTAGAGCTGGTAGGTACCCACGTAGTGTTTCGGCGGCATGTCGAGCATGCTGTGGAGCCGTCCGATCACCGCCCGCTGGCGGAAGTAATCCATCCCGTAGCCGGGATCGCTCCCCTCGTCGTAGGCCTGAGCCCCCAGGCTCTCGAGGTACCGTGTCTGGGTGCCTTTGAGCTGTTCGACCGACCGCTCGGACCGCCCGAGTACGTCGGCCGTCCCCGAAAAGCCCGTCAAATGGTCGTAGAACCGTTCGGTGAACTCGTCGCTCATGCCCTCGAAAAGCGGCGTCAACGCCTCGAGGCGACGAGCGTCCTCCTCGTCGAAGCCGACGAACTCCTTTCGCCAGTCGACTTCCTCCTGGTTTAGGCCGATTTCGTCGATCAGTTCCTGTTCGTCGAGGCCACTCCGGAGACCCATCCCTGACTGCGGTCCACCATCGGTTGCCATTACGTACGGCAAAACAAAGTAAACGAATATAAATAACGGCCGGAGCCCGAGTGTGTTCCGGGACGACCCGGGTTCCGTACGGGTCGGGACGACGGCGGTTCTTATCCCGTTCGAGCGATCCCGGTGAACACTTACGACCGTATCAGCCCCGGAAGATCGCGTCGACGTCGGCGTGATCCGAGAGGAGCCGTTCCATCTCCGCGACGGTCCGCTCGTCGCGGGTGCGGCCGCTGCGGACGACCTCTTCTGCACGCTCGACCGTCGTGAGCGTGTCCGTCTGAACCGTCAGGATCGGGGTCCCTTTCTCGGCGGCCTGGCCGACGATCGCCCCCGACGGGCGGTGACCGCCGGTCAGGATGAGACAGCGAACGCCCGGTGCCTCGAGGGCCGCAGCGTGGATCTCCGCCCGATCGCCGCCCGTGATGACCGCCGCATCGCGGGTTCGTCGGAACTGCCGGAGCGCACTATCCCCACCCATCGCACCGACGGTGAACCGCTCGACGTAGGCGTCTTCGCCGTCCTCGACTAGGACTTCCGCGCCGAGTTCCCCCGCGAGTTCGCCGACGGTGACACCCGCGAGGCTCTGTTCGCGTGGCAAGACGCCGTGGACGGGGATCCCCTTCCCCTCGAGGAACGGTACGACGTCGGTCTCGAGTTCGTCGAAGGCACCGTCGGAGACGTCGTTGAAGATAACGCCCTCGAGTCGGTCACCGAACGGTTCTGCGCCGGCGAGGACGTCGTCGACGTCGCCGGGAGTCCCGTAGGGTGCGACGAGCAAAACCTGTGCGTCGAGTAAGTCGGCGACGTCGTAGTCGGTCAACTCGACGATCCCGCCCATGTCGAGTCTGCCACCGCCCTCGAGGAAGATCCGATCTTTCCCGTCGGCGATCGTCTCGTAGGCCTCCTCGACGCGCTCGCGCAGTTCGCCGGGGTTTTCGCGCCCGCGGATCGCCTGTTCGATGAACGTCGGCGAGTAGACGACCGGCTCCATGTCCGCGACCGTCGCCTCGAGGTCGAGCAGTTCGCGGGCGAGCATGGGATCTTCGTCTAAGGTCTTCCCGACGGAACTCTCCAGGCGTGTGCCCTTCGGTTTCATGTAGCCGACGTCCGCCCCGTCTTCGCGGGCCAGTCGGGCCAACGCGAGGGTGATCGCCGTCTTGCCGGTGCTCTCTTCTAGTGACGTGATGAGTGTGTTCATAATTGCTCCGTGTCGATTGTGAGTACGAGATCGAGTGCCTGTACGCCCTCGGGGCCCGCAGCGAGCGGGTTGACGTCGAGTTCGACGATCGCCGGGAAGTCATCGACGAGTTGAGACAACCGCTGGATGGCCTCGACGACCGCGTCGACGTCGGCCGGCTCGCGACCACGCGCACCGCGAAGCAGTGGTGCAGCCTGGATCTCCTCGACCATCTCCTCGGCTTCGTTCTCGGCGACGGGTGCGACGCGCACCGAGGTGTCCTCTAGGATCTCGACGAAGATCCCACCGAGACCGAAGAGCAGGAGGGGACCGAACTGCGGATCGCGGTTCATGCCGACGATCGTCTCCGTGGTGTCATCGAGGTCGACTTGCTCTTGGACTTGCACACCGAGGAGCTGTGCGTCGGGCTGGTAATTTCGCGCCCGCGAGATCAGGTCCTCGTAGGCGTCGTAGACGTCCTCGGTCGGGACGCCGATTTTGACCCCGCCGATGTCCATCTTGTGGGCGATGTCGGGGCTGACGATCTTCATCACGACGTCGCCTTCGATCGACTCGGCCACGTCGACGGCCGCCTCCGGGTCGTCGACGACCTCGCCGTCGGGGATCGGGATGCCATAACACTCGAGGATCTCCATCGCCTCGACCCCGAGTTGGTTGCCCGTTCGGTCCTGGACCGTCTCGAGGATCTCCCGGGCACGGTCACGGTCGACGTCGAAGGTCGTCGGCTCGTCGATCTCGCGGTCACGGATGCCCTGATACCGCGTGAGTGCGTCGAGTCCCGACACTGCCCGCGCGGGATCGAAGTAGTTCGGGATGCCGGCCTCCCGGAGGACCGCCTCGGGGACCCGTGTTCGCTCCCCGCCCATCAGACAGGGGACGACCGGCGTCCCGTCGCCCGCGGTGTACTCGATTATCATCTCCGCTAGATCGTCGTACTCGAGGACGGCCGTCGGTGCGGTGACGACGACCGCGGCCCCGACGTTCGGATCGTCCATGACGATCTCGAGGGCCTCCTCGAAGCGGGAGACGTCGGCGTCGCCGATGACGTCGACGGGGTTGTAGACGTTCGCCTCGTCGGGCATCTCCTCTGCTAGCCGGTCGATCGTCCGGTCCTCGAAAGACGCCATCGAGAGCCCGGAGTCACCGATGGCGTCGGTCGTGAGCACACCGGGGCCGCCGGCGTTGGTGACGACCGCGACACCCTCGCTCTCGGGGAGTTCGAGTCCCGACAGCGCCCGCGCCCAGTCGAACAGCTCCTGTACAGAGCGGGCTCGCAAGACGCCCGCCTGCTCCAAGCCGGCCTCGTAGGCCCGTTCGCTGCCGGCGATCGCGCCCGTGTGGGAGGAAGCAGCCTGTGCGCCGGCGTCCGTCCGTCCCGATTTCACGAGTACGACCGGCGTCTCGTCAGTGACCTCCCGGGAGACGTCGATGAACTCCCGGCCCTCGTCGATACCCTCGAGGTAGCCGATAACGACGTCGGTGTTGGGATCTTCCCCCCACTCACGGACGAAGTCGGTCTCGTCCAGGACGGCTTTGTTGCCAAGCGAGACGACGTCCCGGAAGCCGATCCCCTGTTCGTTCGCCCAGTCGAGTACGGCGGTGATGAACGCGCCGGACTGGCTCATAAAGGAGACCGAGCCCTCGAGTGGGTCCTCGGGGCCGAAGGAGGCGTTCATGCTCACCGACGTGCTCATCACGCCGAGACAGTTCGGGCCGACGACGTTGAGGTCGTACTCGGCGGCGACCTCACGGAGTTCGCGCTCGCGTTTTGCGCCCTCGGCACCGACCTCGCTGAAGTTGGCCGTGATGACGACGGCGTTTTTCGTCCCCGCCTCGCCGAGTTCGCGTAAGACGTCGTTGACGATCGGCGGGGGAACGACGACCACCGCCAGGTCGGCCTGGGGGGCGCTCTCCATGTCGGGGTAACAGTTCATCCCGAGAAT
>LKNC01000136.1 GCA_001564255.1 Natrialbaceae archaeon Tc-Br11_E2g1 | reverse complement strand
GTCCCGTACTCGAGGACGCCGGGTTCTGCCCGGCCGGAGACGTCGCCATCCATCGTCCGCATGCGGACGGGGACGCTCTCCTCGGCGGGGACCCAGTGGACGACGTCGACGTCGCCCTCGCGGACGGCGTCGATGTCGTCGTCGGTGTACTCGAGACCGTCGCGTGTGTGCCGGAAACAGCCTAGCCCTTTGAGCCAGATGCGTTCCTCGCGGGCGGGCAGGTCCTCCTCCTCGAGGAAAACGGCGTCGCCGGCGGGGACTTCGCGGACCCCCCGCTCTTCGTGGTCGGGGTGAACCGCCGGGTTCGCCTCCGTGGGACCGTCACCTGTGAGCTGTAGTTCGACGCCATCACGGACGAAAAACCGTCGGTCGGCCTCGTCGTCGATCAGTTCGCGGTTTTCCGCGTAGACCGTACTCATCGCCAGGTCGACGTCGCTGGTCGAGGTGCCGAGGCCGATCATCGACTCGGTGATCGCCTCCCCCCGGATACCCCGACGGCGGAGGCTCTTGAGCGTCGGGACACGCGGGTCGTCCCACCCCTCGAGGTCGCCGTCATCGATGAGTTCCTTGATCGTCGAGGTGCTCATCTTCACGTCGTAGGCGTCGAGTTGAACGTGTCCCCAGTGGATGACCTCGGGGTACTCCCAGTCGAAGTAGTCGTAGACGAATCGCTGGCGTTTGGCGGAGTCCTGTAAGTCGATCCCGCGGATGATGTGGGTGATCCCCTCGAGGTGGTCGTCGATCCCCGACTGGAAGTCGAGCATCGGCCAGCACCGATACTCCGCGGCCTCCTCGCGTGGGTGTGGCGTATCGACCATCCGGAAGGCGACCCAGTCACGCAGGGCCGGGTTCTTGTGCTCGATGTCGGTTTTCACCCGCAGGACCATCTCGCCGCTTTCGTACTCGCCTGCGATCATGTCCTCGAACTCCGAGAGAACGGTTTCGACGTCTTTCCCGCGGTGTGGGCAGGGCTCCCCCGAGTTTTTCAGCTCCGAGAACTCCTCGCCCGAGCAGGTACAGGTGTAAGCACCCCCCGTCTCGATCAACTCGCGGGCGTGGTCGTAGTAGGTCTCTACGCGATCGCTCGCTTTGAACACCTCGTCGGGCGTAAAGCCGAGGTACGCGACGTCTTCGAGGATGGCGTCGTACGCCTCGAGGTCGGGCCGTTTGGTCTCGGGGTCGGTGTCGTCAAAGCGGACACAGAACCAGCCGTCGTAGCGTTGCTTGTAGGTGCCGATGACGGCGGGCATCCGGGCGTGGCCGACGTGCCAGGGGCCGTTGGGGTTTGGCGCACACCGCATCCGGATCCCCTCGTCGTCGTCGGCACGTGGGAGGGCCGGAAGGTCGTGTTCGTCCTCCTTTTGTTCGGCTTCGATCTCGGCCAGTTCCTCGGGAGCCAGTTCCTCGAGGCGCTCGCGTTTTTTCTCGTACGCGAGTCCGTTGACCGTGCTTACGACCCCGCCGACCACGCCGGGGACCGCGTCGGCGTGTTCGCGGAAATCGGGGTTGTCGCCCATCAGTGGCCCCATCACCGCACCGACGTTCGCGTCGCTCTCGTGTTTGACCGCGTTCAACAGCGCGTGCTTTTCGGCCTCGCGCTCGACGCGCTCTCGTAACTGCTCGTCCATTATCCGAGTGGTTTACGCCCGCAGGTCAAAACCCCCGCGGTGTCGGGTCGTCAGGTCTCGGTGTCGTCGTCCCCGAACTCGCCGTCATCGGGATCGTCCCCGAACTCGCCGTCCTCGAGGTCGCCCTCGAAGTCGCCTTCGGCCTCGTCGTCGTCGTACACCCGGGAGTTCGAGACGTTCATCCAGAGTGCGAACTCGTTCATCTCGCCGGCGTTGTACGCCTCGAGCCACTCGGTTTTCACCCCCCAGCCGTAGGCTTGCCCGTCGAAGGGGTTCTGTACCTCGCCGATGAGCATGTGGGCGTCCGTCTCCCCGTGTTCGACGAGGATCTCGTTGTAGACGTTCATGATCAGGCCGATCTCCTCTTCGGGTTCGGGCATCTCGGACTCGTCGACGCCCTCCTCGAGAGCGTCCTCGTCTTCGGTATCGGCATCGTCGTCGGTCGCCGACTCGTCGTCCTCGAGTGGGTCGGCGTCGGAGCGATACTCGAGGATGAGATCGTTGGTGTCGCCGAGTTCCGAGTCGGCCCAGTACAGATCGTCAACCTCGATGTCGAACTCGTCTTGCTCTTCGAGGGCGTAGTAGAACTCCCCGGCGGTCCCCTCGGGGGGATCGGTTGGCTCCCGGGGTTCGATCTCCTCCGGTTCGGACTCGAGGGCCGAACCGAGACAGCCCGCACTCGCGGCGATGCCCACTCCGGCGGCCAGACCGAGCAATCGGCGTCGGGACGCTGTCGGTCGTGGAGGGTCGTCGGTCATGACTCCCCCTCGGAACCAGATACCCAAAAGCTGCAGGCTGATATCGAGCCGTGAGTCGGCCCGTCCCGAGACACACGTCGTTGCTGTCGGTCAAGACTGGCGGCGAAATCCGTGGGGGTTTCTCCGGCAGCTAGTACTCTCACGCGTCGACTGCAGGGGCAAGCCGGCCTACGCGGCGGACCCTGCAGATCAGGCTTGACAAAGCCCTAGTAGCCCCGCTCGATCAGGTAGTCGGCGAGTTCCGCGAGTAAATCGTGGGCCTCGTTTTCCGGGAGGACCTCGAGTCGTGCCTTTCCGCGGTCGGCGAGCTCTCGGGCCCGCTCGGCGGCGTACCCGATCGACCCGGCGTCCTCGAGGGTGGCGACGGCGTCGTCGATCTCGGCTTCGGTGACGGCCTCGACGTCGTCGGTGTCGACCAGGCCCTCGACGTCGACGCCCTGTTTCCGGGCGTGGACGGTGATCAGCGTCTGTTTGTTCTCGACGAGGTCGCTGCCGCGTTGCTTGCCGAGTTTCTCGCTTGGAACGGTGAGATCGAGGACGTCGTCGTGGATCTGGAACGCACGGCCGACGTCGAGCCCGTAGCCATAGAGGGCGTCGATCGTCCCCTCCTCCGCACCCATGAGTATCGCCGGCAGGCACGCCGAGGCGGCGTACAACACCGCGGTCTTCTGTTCGACCATCTCGAGGTACTCCTCGGGGGTGACGCCCTCGCGGCTCTCGAAGTCGACGTCGAGTGCCTGGCCCTCACAGATCCGGGTGCAGGTGTTCGCGAGGACGTCTAGGGCCTCGACGGCTCGGTCGGGTTCGGCGTCGGCGTCGAGCATGATCTCGAAGGCCTTCGAGTAGAGGGTGTCCCCGGCCAAGATCGCGGTCTCGAGGTCGTACTCCTCGTGGACGGCCGGCACCCCGCGTCGGAGGTCGTCGTCGTCCATGATGTCGTCGTGGATCAGGGTAAACGACTGGATGACCTCGACGCTGACGGCGGCGGCCATCGCGTCGAACCTGTCCCCGTCGAGCGTGGGGAACGTCCGGTAGTCCTGGCTCAACGGCTCGAGGTCGGCGAGCGCTTCCGCGGTCGCGAGCAGGACCGTCGGGCGGAGTCGTTTCCCACCGGCGTCGAGCAAGTACCGGGAGGCCTCGTAGAGTCGCTCCGGTCGTTTCACCGGGAGCTCTTCGGGGATGGCGTCGTTTACGAGTTCGCGTCGCTTGCGAACCGCCTCGAGTACCGCCTGTTCGCGTGCCTCGGGTGTGGTCATGTCAGTTTACGAGCTGGATCAGGTTCCCGTTGCGCGACACGTGGACGTCCCGCCCCATCTTGTACCCCTCACTCTCACAGAGGGTGACGTAGCCCGACAGGCCTTTCAGGTCCTGGTGGGCGGGGATAATGTGCTGGGGCTGGAGGGCATCGAGCATCGTGTAGTGGCCCTCCTGGTTCAGGTGACCCGAGACGTGGATGTCGTCGTAGACACGAGCACCCTGCATACCGAGTAGCTTCTCGGCCTGGTAGCGTTGGCCCTCGTTGGTGGGTTCGGGAATAACCCGGGCGGAGAAGACGACCTTGTCACCGTCGTCGAGTTCGTACGGCGTCTCACCGCGTGCCATGCGGGTGAGCATCGCGCGGGGTTCGCCCTGGTGGCCCGTCACGACGGGCAGGAAGTTCTCCTTGCCCTCGTTCATGACCCGTTTGAACGTCCTGTCGACCGACTTTCGGTGGCCGAACATGCCGAGATCGTCGGGGAAGTCGACGAAGTCGAGACGTTCCGCGGTGCCCGAATACTTCTCCATCGACCGACCGAGGAGAACGGGCTGGCGGCCGATGTCCTTTGCGAACTCGACCAGCGAGGTCACGCGGGCGATGTGTGAGGAGAACGTCGTCGCGACGATCCCGCCGTCGTACTCTTCCATACTGTAGAGGACGTCACGGAGGTGCTCGCGAGCGACGTTTTCGCTAGGCGTCCGCCCTTTCTTGTTCGCGTTCGTACAGTCCTCGATGTAACAGAGGACGCCCTCGCCCTCGCGACCGATCTCACGGAACCGCTTCATGTCGATCGGGTCGCCGATGACCGGCGTGTGGTCCATCCGCTTGTCGAGTCCGTAGACGATCGCGCCCTCGGGTGTGTGGAGGACGGGGTTGATCGCGTCGATGATCGAGTGGGTGACGTTGACGAACTCGAGTTCGACGCCGTGGTCGCCGATGGTCATCGTCTCGCCGGCGTCCATCTTCACGAGGTCGTTCTCGACGCCGAACTTCTGTTCGCCCTCGATCTGCTGTTTGACGAGTTCGATCGTGAAGGGGGTGGCGACGATCGGTGCGTCGTATCGGTGAGCCAGCTTGGAGATGGCACCGATGTGATCTAGGTGACCGTGGGTCGGAACGATCGCCTGGACGTCGCCCTCGAGGTCGGACATGACCCGATCGTCGGGGATCGCGCCCATGTCGATCAGGTCTAAGCTGTGCATCCGTTCGGTTTCGACGTTGTCGTGGATCAGCACCTGCGAGAGGTTCAGACCCATGTCGAAGATGACGACGTCGTTCCCGGCGCGGACGGCAGTCATCTGCCGCCCGACTTCTTCGTATCCGCCAATTGTCGCGATTTCGATTTCCATGGTTTGTAGCACTGAAAGCCGCGTGGTGGACTCTCATCGAAACGGTCCGCGGACTCCCGGTTGTGCGGCCCCGGCGTCTTACAGCTCGTCGGCCATCCCGCTATGCGATCGTGGAGGACAATCCCTCCGAACGGACCCTGACCGGTGTCACGGCCCCGAACGCACTTGCCCGCGGGTTTCGCTAGTCGGCTCTACACGCTCAGGTGTTAAAAACACCGTGGGTTGGGCCTTCGGGTCCGATGGGAGTGAATTTGACGTATGTTTTCCAGACCACGTTTTCGGATGTGGGATTTTAATTTAGTATGGTGAAAGATCACACTCGAGTCCGGAACCCGAAGGAGTTGTAACTTCCGTTCGAAAGCCACTCTCGATGTCGAAGGACCTCGAGCGTGACCTCGGACTGTTCGCGGTGATCGCGATCAGTATGGGGGCGATGACCGGTAGTGGTATCTTCATCCTGCCCGGGATCGCGATGGCCGAGGCGGGGCCCGCAGTCATCCTCGCGTTCGTGATCGCGAGTATGCTCGACGCCCGGCTCCGCTTTGTCTACGCCACCCCCGAGGACGGCCCGGCGGAGGTCCTCGAGGCGATCGAGGACTACCACGCCGACCTCGACGACCTCTGTACCGTCCCCGTCGAACAGCGCTCCGATCGCATCGCAGCGACCATGGAAGTGCCGGTGGTGCTCGTCCACTCGAAGGAAACCCACAGGGGATCGTTCCTGCGGCCGATCGTAGAGCGCGTCCTGTTCGAGTGAATCGGGTAACTCGGCGGGGCCAGTTTTCTTAGGCCAACCAAAACCTTTTTAGATTTAGGCCCACCTAACACCTGATGATGGACGCTCCCGCCCGACGACGCGACGAAACCACCCCGGACGAACCCGAAGAGCCGAGTTCGGTCGTGACCAGCCACGAGACCCGACCCGGCAAGGTCGTACTCACCGAACGCGACAACTCCGACGGCTGGATCGCGACGGACCTCGCCGTCGACGTCGAACCCTGACTCGCCTTTGACGACGCGAATCCGAGACGCTACGGTCCCGTAACGACGTTCATAAATTACTCCTCCGAGTTTCACCACACATGGACGCCTACGAGCTGATCACACAAAATACAGCGGAGGTCGTCACCGACGAAGAGGTCCGGGAGCTCGCGGAGGACCCCGAAGGGAAACGGGTGTACGTCGGCTACGAGCCCTCGGGCGTGCTCCACATCGGCCATCTGCTCACCGCGAACAAGCTCATCGACCTCCAGGAGGCGGGAATGGAGGTCGTCGTCTTGCTCGCGGACGTCCACGCCTACTTGAACGGGAAAGGTACCTTCGAGGAGATCGAAGCGATCGCAGAACGGATGCGTGCACAGTTTATCGCCTACGGTCTCGACGAGGAACACACCGAATTCGTCTACGGGTCGGGGTTCCAACTCGACGAGGAGTACACCCTCGACCTCCACAACCTATCACTCGAGACCTCACTCAACCGCGCCCGGCGGGCGATGGCCGAACTCCAGAGCGGCGAGACCGCGAAAGTCAGCCACCTCGTCTACCCGCTGATGCAAACGCTCGACATCGAGTACCTCGACCTCGATCTCGCCGTCGGCGGCTTAGACCAGCGGAAGGTCCACATGCTCGCCCGCGAGGAACTCCCGGAACTGGGCTATGAGGTCCGCCCGTGTCTGCACACCCCAATCATCGCCGACCTCGAGACCGGGGAGGGGAAGATGGCCTCGAGTGAGGGCATCACGATCTCCATGGAGGATTCGACGGCGGAGATCGAAGCCAAGATCAACTCGGCGTTCTGCCCGCCCGAACGCGACCCCGAGGGCGACCTCGAGAACCCCGTCCTCGAACTGTTCGAGTACCACGTCTTCCCGCGCTTCGAGACGGTGACGGTCGAACGCCCCGAGCAGTACGGCGGCGACCTGCCCTACGACGACTACGAGGCCCTCGCCTCGGATCTCGACTCGGGCGAGCTCCACCCCGCCGACGCGAAGGGGACGCTCGCGACGTACCTCGACGAACTGATCGCGCCCGGCCGGGAGAAATTACGCGAACTGCGCGACTAGAACTCGACGGCTCCGATCCAGGTCTCCTCTACTGTGCACCCGCCCCACCACCGACAGGTCACACTGTTGGCGGAAACTCCCGACGGGTTTCACCCCGCCCGACGGTCACGAGAGACCCGGGCGATTCAAGGGTCTCGAGAGCCCCCTCGAGGGTATGAACGAGACGCGCCGGAAGATCCTCGAGGGGCTCGCGGACGGGCCGGCCACCGGCCCACAGCTGGCCGGGGAGCTCGGGGTTTCGCGGACGGCGATCTGGAAACACGTCGAGGACCTGCGTGAAGCGGGCTTTGTGATCGAGAGCGACGCGAACGGGTACGAACTCGTCGATATGACGGGATATACCGGACCCGCCATCGAGTACGGCCTCGAGGCACCGTACTCGATCGAGTACCACGAGACGATCACGAGCACGAACGACCGCGCACGCGAGCTGGCGACCGAGGGGGCCGAGGACGTCGCCGTCCTCGCGGACGAACAGACCGGCAGCCGGGGCCGTCTCGAGCGGGCCTGGAACGCGCCACCCGGGGGCGTCTGGGTGAGTATCGTCCGTCGGCC
>LKNC01000135.1 GCA_001564255.1 Natrialbaceae archaeon Tc-Br11_E2g1 | reverse complement strand
GTCCCGTTTCGCGGGATCACGAGCGGGTCGCGATCGTCGTCTTCCTCCTCGAGCAGTTCGGCGACCAGCCGATCGGCTTCGGCCTGCTCGCCGGCCATCAGGAGGTGTTTGAGGTAGACGAACAGAAAGACGATCGTCGGCATCGGGTTGCGGATAACGATCCAGCCGTTGGCCTCGAAGCCCTCCTCGATCTCGACGTCGTCGCCGATGTCCAGGTCGCCCGCGACTTTCAACTCCCCGGCGACGTGGACGCGTTCGCCGATGTAGGCGTCCTCGCCGACCAGGACGTTGCCGTCGACGTCACACCACATGTCCAGACGACAGTCGCCGTCGGCCTCGAGGTCGCCGTGGATCCGTACGCCCTCCCCCGCCAGGACGTTCCGGCCACGGACGCCGAAGTCGACGGTCGCCCGGCCGCCGACGAGGACGTCGCCGTCGGTCACGAGGTCCCGTTCCTGGGCGTGGGTGCCCGGCGGCACGACGAGTTCGGTGAGGGGGTTCCTGCTGAACGACACACTCGGAACGGTTTCCCGCCCCGGATAATAAACCCCGCGAGCGATCGTCCGACGTCTGGCCGACGCCCGTCTTCCCGAGTCGACCCCCTTTTGGCCGTCGGTTCCCTACGGACGGCCATGACCACCCTCTCGTTCGAGGACGACGGCGTCGACGTCGTCTACGAAGGAACCGAGTTCCGCCTAGATCGGGAACTCATCGAAGAAGCGACCGAGAAACCCTACCACGACGTGACCGACCACGAGGTCCTGCAGATCGTCGCCAAACAGCCGACCCTCGAGGGCGAACCCCGGCGGATCGGCGACATCCTCGGGTGAGTGCCGGAGCGTTTTTCCCGGCCGCCTCCGACGGGTAGTTCGTGGCTTCCCGAGACTCCGTGCCGGACCGACGAGCAGTGTTCGACCGCGATGGGTGCACCTGCCAGCTCTGTGGTGTCGACGTCGACCCTGGCGGGGACGGAGTCGCGTACCCGACCGACGCCCCCGACCTCGAGGGTGTCCACCCCTCTCGGGCCGTGACCGTCTGTGTGGAGTGTCGGAGGCGCTTGCGGGGTGAGACGATGACACCCGAGAGCCCGGTCGACGTCTTCCGATCGGTCCGGTCGATCACCGAAACCCAGAGCCGGGCGGTCGCCGACGCCGCCGACTTCGCCTCCCAGACGACGTCGGTCCCCGACGTCCTCTCTGCCGGTGACGTCCCGCCGTACGCCGCCGACCGCCGGCGTCTCGTGGTGTCCGTCCGTGCGGTCGAGGCCGACCTCGAGACCCTGGCGGCGGGTGGTGGACCTGACCTCGGAGAGGCCGCCCGGGTCTCCCTCGATGACTTCCTCCGTGTCTCCCGGGATCTCCAGGGGGCACTCGAGAAACTCATCGGACTGAGCGGCTCCGTGGCGGTCGCCTTCGGTCGGTGTCACGTCTGTTTCGACGCCCTCGAGGCCGACCGGGCGGCGTGTCCGGCGTGTGGGACCGATCGGCGCACGATCGGCCAGTGGTGCGGGGAAGACGGTTCAGTGCGTTTCGATGCACTCTTTGGCGGGGTGAGCGACGCACTCGTCGACGCCTCCGAGACCACGGAGGAGGTCGCCCGGCGGACGACGGTGCTGGCGGAGACGCTGACCGAGTGACGGTGTACCGTCGAACGGGGGGCCGGGCGGTCGCCCCACCGTCCGGCGGGGATCGTTCAGGGCGTTCGTCCGGGGGTCCGGTTCACCGTCCCTTCGGTCGACTCCCCCTCTACCGTCGCCCGTTCGATCCAGAGATCGCCGAAGAGTTCGTCCTGGTCCAAGAGGACTCGACCGCGGTGTGTGAGAAAGAGCAAGGCGAGATAGGTCATCACGCGCGAACCACCGACCGCTTCGATCTCCGCGTACAGCACTTCCTCGCGTCCCCGCTCGTAGTGACCCTCGAGAACGCTCTCGACGTCGTCGATCACCGCCTCGATGTCTTCTTCGTGAGCGGTGTGGGTGACGTCTTCGGCCGTGGGCTCGTCGTCGACGCGCAGGTCGTCGCCCGAACGGTAACTGAGTTCCTGGGTGCCCCGATTGAACCGACTCGGCGAATCGCTCGTGTCGTAACTGCGTGAACGTTTCCACCACGACCCACGTTCTGCCTCCCGGAGTTCCCGGACGAGTTCGTCCAACGTTTCGGGCTTCCCGCGGGCGTGCTTGCGCTCGAGACGGCGGTCCATCTCGGCCTCGAGGTTCTCGACGGGGTCGAAGCCGGGGTCGAGCACACCGTCCTCACCGCTCTCCTCGGCGAACGGGGCCTCCCAGGGGGATAGCTCCGATTCGTCTTCTGGCTCGTCGACCGCGAACAGCGCGTCGCTTTTCATCCGGAGGAGGACGCTCGCGTAAAACAGCGCCCGCCCCGAGGTGCGTAAGTCGGCCGTATCGAGGGCCTCGAGGAACTTGTCGGTCACCCTGACGACGTCGATGTCCCAGGGGTCGATCTCGCCGTCCTCGGCGAGTCGGACGAGCAGTTCGACGGGTTCGACCTCCTCGTTGGCGTCCTCGGTCGAACGCACGTCGTCGAACTCGAGGGTCGTCCCGTCGCGCTCGCTTGGCGGTTTTCGGTCCTCGTGGCCGGCGATGTTCAGCGGAATATCGCCTCGCGGTTCACTCCGTTCACCGTCGTCAGTCATCCGCGGGCACCCCATCACGCAGGTCGATGCCGGTCACCGCCGAGACGTTGTCCCCTTGCATCGTGACGCCGATCGCCCGCTCGGAGCGTTCGAGCATCGCCGAGCGATGGGAGACGACGACGAACTGGGCGTCGCCGGCGAGCTCGTCGACCATCTCCCCGACGCGTTCGGCGTTGACCGCATCGAGGAACGCGTCGACTTCGTCTAGGGCGTAAAACGGTGCGGGGTTGTACCGCTGGATCGCGAAGATAAACGCGAGCGCGGTCAGGGATTTCTCCCCGCCGGACATCGCGTCCAGTCGCTGGATGGGTTTGTCCCCCGGCTGGGCTTTCATCGTCAACCCGCCGTCGAACGGGTCCGCCTCGTTTTCCAGGTGAAGGCGGCCGGTCCCCTCCGAGAGCGTCTCGAAGATCTCGGTGAACTGTTCGTCGATGGCCTCGTAGGCCTCCATGAACGTCTCCGTTTTCTGACTATCGTAGTGGTCGATCCGTTCGCGGATCCCCTCCGCCTCCTCGACTAGCGTCTCCTTGCCCTCCTCGAGACTCTCGAGGTCCTCGCGGACCTCGTCGTACTCCTCTATCGCGAGCATGTTGACGGGCTCGAGTGCGTCCATGTCGGCCTCGAGTACCCCGATCATCTCGGTGACCTCGTCGTGGTCCGGAACGTCTTCTGGGTCGTACTCGCCGACCTCCTCTTCGAGTCCGTCGATCTCCCACTCCAGGTCCTCGAGGCGCTCGCGGACCGACTCGAGCTCGCTCTCGGTGGTGTTTACCCGGTCTGCCTGCTGGTCGCGGGCAGTCCGTGCTTCCGAGAGGTCGTCTTTGAGCGCCGAGCGGTCCGCTTTGAGTTCGACGAGTTCCCCCTCGAGGTCCTCGACCGCCTCGCGCTTTTCCTCGAGTACGGCGCGTTCCGCTTCGAGTTCGTCTTCGAAGCCCTCGATGCGGGCTTCGTGTTCTGCCTTGCGGTTTTGGGCCTCCTCGATTTTCCCGTGGAGGTCCTCGACCGTGTCCTCGGCGTACTGTTTCTCGAGTTCGAGTTCGTTGAGGTCCCCGTCCAGATCGTCGAGTCTGTCCTCGCGTTCGTCGATCTCCGCCCGGACGTCCTCTAGGCGGCTCGTCAGTTCCGGTATCTTCGAGTCGGCGAGTTCGGCCTCGAGGTCCGCTACCTCCCCCTCTCGGCGCTCGATCTCGGCGTCGGCTTCCTCGATCTCCCCGGCGATCTCGGTCATCCGCTCGTCGACTGACTCCCGTTTCCCGCGTAACTCCGCGAGGCCGTCCTCGAGATCTTCGATCTCCGCTCTCGTCCGCGTTTTCTTCTCCTCGAGGCCGTCGATTTTCGCCTCGATAGAGCGGCGCTCGTCGGCGACCTCGGCCTTTCGATCCCGGGCGGTCTCGAGGCGCTCCTCGACGTCTCGCAGCTCCGATTGCAGGGAGTCACGTTCGTCCTGGAGTCGGGTAATCTGTGTCGCGACGCGCTCGAGTTGGCCCTTTCCGCCCTCGGTGAACGAGTAGCGCGACCCCTTCCGGGAGCCGCCGGTCATCGCACCGCTCTTTTCGACGAGATCACCGTCGAGGGTGACCATCCGATAGTCGCCCATGTACGAGCGGGCGGTCTCGACGTCCTCGACGACGAGCGTATCCCCGAGAACGTACGAGAAGATCCCCGCGTACTCGGGGTCGAAGTCCACGAGGTCGTAGGCGAAGCCGACGACGCCGGGATCGGAGGGTGCACTGGGTAGTCCGCGCTCGCGCATCTCCGTCATCGGGAGGAACGTCGCCCGTCCCGCGTTGCGCGATTTGAGGTACTCGATACATCGCTGGCCGATCACGTCGTCGTCGACCACGACGTTCGCCAGGCGACCACCCGCGGCGGTTTCACACGCGACGGCGTACTCCCCCGAGACGTTTCCGAGCTGGGCGACCGCGCCGTGGACGCCGTCGATCCCCGCGTTCAGGATCGTCGTCACCGCCCTGCCAAACGAGGAGTCGCCGCTCTCCCCCGCTTTGGCCTCGAGTTCGGCGTACTCGGCCTGTTTGGCCTGGATCTCGGCGTCGACGTCCTCGAGGTCAGACTGGACCCGCCGTTTCTCGTCTTTCAGATCCTCGACGACGCCCGCGATGTTCTCGTGGTTCGACCGGACCTTCTCTCGCTCCCGCTCGAGGGCAGATCGCTCGTCCGCTATGTCCGGCAGGCTCGCCTCCTTCCGTTCGATCGTCGCTTCTTTCCCCTCGATCGCGTTCGAGCGCCGGCGGGCCTCGTCGAGCAGTCGGTCCTGCTCGCGCTGGAGGTCGTTTTTCTCGGTTTTGGCCCCCTCTAGCTCTTCTTTGCGTTCGGCGAGGTCGGCTTTCAGCTCGTCGAACTCGGTGTCGACGGCCTCGATCTCGGCTTCCAGTTCCTCGAGGAGACCCTCACGCTCTTGGATCTCCGATTTCACCGAGGCCTTCTCGAGTTTGATCTCGCGAATCCCGGCCTCGAGGTCGTCGATCGTCTCCTGTTTCCGGTCGATCTCGACGAACGCCTCCCGCCGTTTCGACTCGGCTTCTTCGATCCCCTCTTTGGCGACCTCGATGCGGTCCTCGAGGCGGGCGATCTCGCCTTTGACCCCCTCGATCTCGCGTTTGAGTCGGATCTGCTCGTCTTCGCCCTTTCGTTCGATCTCGGCGTTCAGGTCCTCTAGGTCCTCCTCGAGGCGCAGGGTCTTCCCCTGGCGCTCGTCGAGAACGCGCCGTCGGTCCTCGAGGGTGCCCTCGAGGTCGGCGACCCGTGTCTCTAGGTCAGCCAGTTCCTCGCGTTTGTCCTCGAGTTCACTCGCCTTGAGATAGCCCTCGTACTCGCCTTTCTCCTCGCGCAGTCGCCGGTAGCGAAGCGCGGTGTGGCGTTCGTCCGCCAGTTGCTCGAGTCGGTCGCGTTTCTCCTCGATCCGCAAGGTCGCCTCGTCGATCCGATCCTCGACGACCTCGAGTTCCTCGAAGGCGTCTTCCTTTTTCGCGTCGAACTCCGCGACGCCCGCGATCTCGTCGATGATTCCCCGACGGGACCCAGGGGTCATGTTGATGATCTCGGTGACGTCACCCTGCATGACGACGTTGTACCCTTCCGGGGTCACGCCGGCCTGGGCGAGTAAGTCCTTGATATCGGAGAGGTTGACAGAGCGGTCGTTGAGGTAGTAATAGGAGTAGTAGTTGTCCTCGGTTTCTTTGACCCGTCGGCGGATACGAATCTCCCCCAGGTCGCCGACGTCGTCGCTGCCGGCGGCGTTCGTGACCTGCGAGCGAGAAAGTGTCCCATCGGAGTTATCGAGGACGACCTCGACGATCGCTTCGGCCGGGCCACTCGTCCGGGCTCCGTCCTCGTGGCCGGGGTTGTAGATCAGGTCGGTCAGTTTCTCCGCGCGGATCCCACGGGTCCGGGCGAGGCCGAGCGCGAAGAGGACGGCGTCGATGATGTTCGACTTCCCGGAGCCGTTCGGGCCGGTGACGACGGTGAAATCCTCGTAGAAGGGTATCTTCGTCTTCCGGCCGAAGCTCTTGAACCCGTCCAGGACGATCGCTTTGATGTACATGGTCTCCTGAAAGTCGGTCCGCCCGCCGGGACGTTATGCGACGATAATGTCGTCCCCACCTGAGTCTTCCGTTTCCTCTTTTTCCTCCGTCGCCTCCGCCGTCGCCTCGGCGACCTCGTCCGCACACGCCTCCGGCGTCCCGTCCGTCCGCCGGGTCGCCCCTCGAGTCGGCGTCTCCGCGTCGAGTTCGGCCTCGAGGACGCGGATCCGTTCTTTGGCCTCTACGAGTTCGTCGGTGAGTCCCTCGACCGTCGACTCGAGTTCGGCGACCGTCGACTCGAGGTCCTCGACGCGATTTTTCGACATACCTACTAGGGACTCTCTCGGCAACTTAAACGTACGTCAGACACACCTAACAGAGTTGGTACGTCGGCGGCTACAGCGGGGCGACGAGGTCCTCGAGTGCCGCCGTCGGATCGTCGGCTTTCGCGACGCCGCTGGCGAGCAGGACGCCCTCCGAGCCCAGGTCGCCGGCAGCGACGACGTCGTCGCCGGTCGAGATGCCGGCCCCACAGAGGACCGAGACCTCGGCGTCGACGTGTTCGGCGGCCTCGACGGCACCCTCGACGATCTCGGGGTCGGCCTGACTGACTGGCGTGCCGGTGCCGATGAGTTCCGGGGGCTCGACGGCGACCGCGTCGGGGCCGAGCGCCGCCGCGGCAGCGATCTGGGCGGGGTTGTTCGCACAGACGACGGTCTCGAGGCCGGCGCGGTCGGCCGCCCGCACCGAGCCGTCGACGTCGGCGAGTTTCAGTCGGTTCTCGGAGTGGTTGATCAACGTCCCGACCGCGCCGGCGTCGGCGACCGTCTCCGCGAGCGTGTGGCCGGTGTTGCTCCCGTAGTCTATGGGGTCGACGTGTTGGGCCCAGGTCTCGACGCCCGTGCCGGCGACCCGTTCGATGTGGGCGGCCTGCGGGGCGACGGCGATTCTCGCCGCGGTCGTCTCGGCGACCTCTCGGGCCGCCCGTGCGATGGCGAGGGGGTCACACGGATACGTCTTCAGGTTGACGAGGACGAACATACTCGAAGGCCTGTTCCCCGGATGAAATAGTTTCCGAGTTCGCTGTGACGGGTCGTGGTCGGTGAGTGCAAAACCGGGTCTCGCTTTCGTATCGCGTGTCCGGATGGTCACCGCTATCGGAACTAACCCAACACCTGCGAAACAGCAAAAACCCTCGAGTGCGTAGTCGAGACACATCATGGACGAACAGGAGGTGGAACGGGAACGGAACACGGAGACGGTGGTCGAACTCGATCCGGAGCGCGAGCGCGATCTTCTCGCGGGAACTGCGAGGGAAGTCGACGACGCGGCGACCGACGCCGACGCACTCGAACGGTTCGCCGACCAACTCGAGGGGTATCGAAGAAACGCCGAACGAGAAGAGGCCTGGATCCGCGAACTGCGGCTGCCGGGGGAGGGACGACCGAACGCTGGAGACG
>LKNC01000134.1 GCA_001564255.1 Natrialbaceae archaeon Tc-Br11_E2g1 | reverse complement strand
GATCAAGGAACTCATCGAGGACGGCGACCTCGAGGGGTGGGACGACCCGCGTGTCCCGACGCTCAAGAGCCTCCGCCGCCGGGGCATCCGGGGGGAGGCCATCACCGAGTCGATGATCGGCCTTGGCACCTCGACCAGTGACGTCGACCTGGCGATGAGTACGGTCTACGCGGAAAACCGCGACCTGATCGACGACGAGGCCGACCGACGCTTTTTCGTCCGGGACGGCGTCGAACTACCGCTCACTGGTGACGGTCCAACGGAGGCGAACCCGGCGGTTCACCCCGACCACGAAGAGCGTGGCGTCCGCGAAATCCCGGTCTCCGACGGCGTCTGCCTCGAAGAGGAGGACCTTCCCACCCGCGAGGAGCGCGTCTGGCTCAAAGGGCTAGGTTGTTTCCGGTACACCAGCGACGATCTCGAGTACACCGGTGCCGACATCGACGCCGTCCGCGAGGGCGAGGTCGACGTCGTCCACTGGGTCCCCGCCGAGGAGAGCGTCCCCGTCCGCATGCGGACGATGGAGGGCGACGTCTCGGGTCGGGCAGAACCCGGCGTCCTCGAGTACGGGACGGACGACGTCGTCCAGTTCGAGCGCATCGGCTTCGTCCGGATCGACGACGTCGGCGACGGGGACGCGGAGACGGTCGCCTACTACGCACACCCCTGAACTACCCCGTTCGGGTCGATCACCGGTAAAACGGTACAACGATCCGTATTAGAGGTCCATCCCGCCGTTGACGTCGATCACTTCGCCGGTGATGTACGAGGACTCCTCGCTCGCGAGAAATCGGACCACGTTGGCGATGTCCTCGACTTCCGCCAGGCGCTCTAGGGGCACGCCCGCGATGATCCGCTCTAAGACCTTCTCCGGGACCGTTTCGATCATGTCGGTCTTGGTGTACCCCGGTGCAACGCAGTTGGCCGTCGACCCACCCTGTGCGAGCTCGAGGGCGATCGTCCGGGTGAAACCGAACATCCCGCTTTTCGCCGCGGCGTAGTTCGCCTGTCCGAAGTTGCCCTGCTTGCCGACGACACTCGAGATGTTGATCAGCCGGCCCTCATCGGACTCCCAGAGGTCGTCGTAGAACTCCTGGGTGCAGTTGAACATCCCGCCCAGGTTGACGTCGATCACCCGGTCCCACTCCGATCGACTCATCTCGACGAACTGCGTGTCGGCGGTGAGTCCGGCGTTGTTCACGAGAACGTCGACGGGACCGAACGCCTCGTGACACTCCTCGCGAATGTTCTCGACGTCCTCGCGGACGGTGACGTCCGCCCGTGCGGCGACGGCGTTTCCCCCGAGGTCTTCGATCTCCGCGACGGCCTCGTTTGCGGCGTCTTCGGAGGAGCGGTAGTTGATGACGACGTTCGCTCCCTCCTCGCCGAGACGTTCTGCGATGCCACGACCGATACCGCGTGCCGAGCCAGTGATGACACAGGTGCGTCCCTCCATAGACATGTATAGGGGCCAGTTGAACGTCCGAGGGTAAATAACAACCTGCCGGGGGAGTGTCCTGCGATCCGGGCGGACCCGGTGTGGGGTGAAGACGACGCGGATAACCGGACGGAGCCGAAACCGTCGCTTCGGCGGCCGAACGCGTCGGCGAGTGTGGAGCCCCCGTGATCGTCCCCCGTCGAGGACGTGAGACTCCCGGTCGGACGGACCTACTGGGAGACCCGAAACGTGTCGGGAAGCCGGCTGTGGCCCACGCCGGTTCACACGATCGACGGGCGCGAGTCAAAACAGCGCGTCGAGTTCGCCTCCCGTGTCGATCAGTTCCTCGATACCCTCCTCGCTTCGCTCGCGGATCCGTGCCGTCGTCTCTTTGGTCTCGACCGCGAGGTCCTGGAGCCGCTCGACCCGCGGGATGTCCGTCACCCCTGAGAGGAGCACGACCGAGCCGACCTCGTCGTCGGACGTCGGGTAATCACCGCCACGGACCTCCATACTCCCGGTTTTCTCCTCGAGCCACCTGCGCCCGCGTTCGATTCCCTTCCGGTTTAGCTCCGTGGGCGGCCCCGAAGCGACCACGAGCGCCCGTTCGGCACTCGAGACGTCACAGGGGAGTGTGAGCCGCCCGAGGGTCGCTTTCCGGACGAGACTCGTCATCCGGGTGGTCTTCGCGACGTCGTCGGTTTCGCCCTCGGCGCGAGTGAACCGCGAGAGGAGACCCCGCTCCTCTCGGTCGACGGTTTCGGTCGCGTACCCGATCGTCGAGACCCCACCACACTCCAAGGTGTTTATGATCTCCGAGGAATCGACGACGCTCTCGGCGACGTGGTCGCCGACCCCGACCTCGCCGGCTGAGAACAGCGTTCCGAACCGTTCGACGATCTCGCGGTTTATCGCGTCGTAGCCGCCCTCGACTGATTCGCCGGCCCGTCGCCAGACGTCGTTGTCGAAGACGAGCAGGTTGTCCACCTCCCGGACGAACGTCCGGAACGAACGGGCCGCGTTTAGGCTGTAGATACCGCCCTCGTCGGTCCCCGGCAAGACGCCGAGACCGTAGACCGGTTCCGAGTAGACGCGTTTCAGGTGTTTCGCGAGCACCGGCGAACCACCGGAGCCGGTCCCGCCGCCCATCCCGGCGACGATCAAGAACGCATCGAGGTCGTGGACCGGGACGGTATCGATCGCGTCCTGGATCTCGTCTATGTCCTCCTCGGCGATCACCGCACCGAGTTCGTTGTCCGCGCCGACGCCGTGACCGCTTACGCGCGTACCGCCGATCAACACCTGTTTGTCCGTATGGACGTGCTCGAGGCCGGCGAGGTCCGTCCGTGCCGAGTTGACGGCGATCGCGTCCCCGACGAAGCCGCCGCTGACCGCGGCGTCGTATGCCAGGAACTCGTCGACGATCTTTCCGCCTGCCTGTCCGAAGCCGATGAGTGCGAGTTTCATGGATGTCTCCCGTGTGTCCGTCTCCCCCGACCGACCTGCACGAACCGGGGTAGGCTCGGGGAACGAACGTCACACCTGGGTGCATCCCAACCGTAAGTATTGTTATGGCCCGGTTATGGCCTCGAGACGCGCTCGATGGCCCGTTCGATCGATTTTCGGTGGTTGATAGGGGCTCGCCGGACACAGGCACACCCTGTCGAACGGTAGCACCTCGAGAACCCGGCGAAACCGACGCCTACCGATCGACCGGAGCCTGCAGGTCACCGCAAAAGCGTCGAAAGCGCCACACCGACGCCGACGCCGACGACCAGGACGCCGAGGATAGCCACGGGGCCACCGACGACCGCGGCCGTCGCGACGCCGAGTGCGAGCGCGAGCGCTCCCAGGAGGGCCACTGCGAGTGTTGCCGGATCGACTCCGGCGGTGGCCGTCACCGTCCTGACGGTTCGCTCGAGGGGGATCGGATCCGACTCGGTCCTGGGTGGGTCGGCGAGGGTCTCGTCGACCTCGACCCGGTGGCGGGCCGGCGAGACCGTCACGTCGACGACCGTCGTGGTCGAACCGTACCCCGTCGAGACCTCGAGACGGCCCTCCCTGTCGTCCTCGATCGAGCCGACGGCCACCGGAACGCGGAGGGTACTCTCGGCTTCGACGTAGTGGTTCGTTCCGTCGAACGTGGCGACACGGGAGAGGTCACCCTCGAGACGACAGTGGACGTGGGCCGGCCCCGCCTCGTTCTCGAGGACGAGGTCGAACGATTCCCGGGCCTCGAACGTGTCAGTGGCGGCCTCGATCGCCTCGGGGCCGTCGTGGCCGACGCGGACGAGGAGTTCCTCTCCCGACACGGGATCACCTACGCCGGCGTCCCCTCGCGCATGTCCGGCGGCAGGAGGTTCGGGATCCCGTCCTCGATCGGGTACCGCGCGCCACACTCAGTACAGACGAGCGTTCCCGAGACGATCTCGTCGTCGTCGTATTCTGCGTCCTCGAGTTCGAGGTCGTGTTTGTCGAGTGGACAACAGAGGATCTCCAGCAGCGACTCGTTCATACTAAGGACGCTTACCGCAGAACGCAAAAGGTTTCGGGAACGACGTCGGGTCGGGGCCAGAGGGTAACGTTTTTGCGCCGGCCACCCACACCTCGAGGTATGAGTTGGCCACACGACCCCGACGGCGAGGAAGGAAGCGAAGGAATGCGCAAGTACGATATGGCGATCATCGCCAAAAAAGTCGACGACGAGGAGGACTTTCCCCTCTCCAGTGAGGAGTTCGTCGCCGAGTACGGCGAGGACCCGATCCGCGTCAACTCCGAGACGGTCGTCGCGTTGAAAGACATCTTCGACCACGTCGACGTCGAGGAGTTCGAGACGATCGTCGACATGCACAAGGCCGTCGGTGCGGCAATGCGTGAGGGTGAGTTCTGGGAGTACCACCCGAAAGGGGAAAACCCGGAGAAAAAACACGCCTAGACCGGCGTCTCGAATCTGGATTGCGTATCACTTATACGACGGGAGTCGGAACCAACGGGTACCGTGACGAACACGCAGGTAACGCTCGTTCAGATCGATAACTACGGCCCGTGGACGGTTACCCCGGAGCCACGACGGGAGGCCGACCTCCAGACCATGCAATCGCGGCTGTACGCCGACATCTCCCAGTTCGTCGGCAACCGCGGTGGCTACGTCTTCTTTACTCGGTTCGATAACATGATCGCCGTGACGAACGGTGTGGACCTGGAGGACCACGCACTCCTCCGGGAATCGGTCGGCAACCGCTACCCCGTCACTCTGAGTCTCGGCGTCGCCACCGGGACGACGCCGGTCCAGGCACTCGAGGACGCTACGGGGCTACTTCAGGACGCCGGCAGCGCCCAGGACAAGAACCGTCGGGAGGTCCTCGACGGCCGGATCGTCGGCGAGGAGTTTCGAACGCCCGAGGACGTCCAGATCGCCCACTTCGACGTCGTCAACGCCACCGGCCAGTACACGGACCGACTCAACGCCTTCGATACGTTCATCGAGATCGAACAGGGGTACGCCGCTCTCATGAAGTACATGCGCCACACCCACGACAGCCTCTCGTTTTTCGTCGGCGGCGACAACGTCATCGCCGTCTGCCCCGACCTCGAGGCCGCCGAGTACGAGGACGCAGTGGCCCACGTCGAGGAAACCGCGGGCGTGACTCTCCAGGTCGGTGCCGGACGTGCGAGGAGTGCCCACGAGGCCGGTATCGCCGCGAAACACGCCCTCGAGACCTGTCGTGCGGACGGGTCGCGGGTCGAACTCGAGTGGTAGCTGTCGACTCCCTCGGTCGTCGACGAACTGCCGGGATTCGTCTCGGTCCCTGATAACTCTGCCGGGGGTAGCTTTTAGTCCGTCTGTGCGAACTACCCACACATGGAATCGGAACTGTCGGTCAGGGACGCCCTGACGAAAGAGTACGTCGGAGTCAACGAGTCCGACACCGTTCTCTCCGTCGTCAGGCTACTGCGGCGGGAACGGTCGAGTTGTGCCCTCGTACTCCGGGGAGCCGAACCCGTGGGGATCGTGACCGAGTGGGACGTCCTCGATCTCGTCGCCGAGGAGGGCGACCCCGCGGAGACGACCGTCGACGAGGTGATGTCGACCCCTGTCGAGACGATCGGAGCCGATAGGTCACTTACCGGCGCTGCGGACGTGATGACCCGGCAGAAGTTCCGGAACCTCGTCGTCGAGGACGAAGACGGCCTCCTCGGCGTCCTCACACAGCGGGACGTGATCGCCGTCGCCGGTTCGTTCCAGCCCACCACGATGGCATCGCCCGGCCAGGCGGTGTCGACGACGTCTTCGGCCGGAGCCGACGAGGAGAGGGTCCCAAGCAGTGACGAGTACACCACACAGGGCGTCTGTGAGGCGTGTGGCTCGCTGGCCGAGTCACTTTTCGAGTCGAACGGACAGCTCCTCTGTGCGGACTGTCGAACGGTGTAGTGGCCCCATGAGCATAGAACCCACAGCACACGCCCTGTAAAGGCAGATCCCGGACGCCATCCCGTCGATGGAAAGACCTTTCGGCCGGGCCGGCGGATGAACCGGTAATGATCGCTACCCTCGACGACCTCGACGTCTCCGGGACGACCGTCGGGGTTCGGGTGGACGTCAACAGCCCGATCGCCGACGACGGTTCTCTCGCCGACGACGCCCGGCTCCGGGCCCACGTCGACACGCTCTCGGAACTGCTCGAGCGTGGCGGCCGGGTCGCCGTCCTCGCCCACCAGGGTCGCCCCGGCAGCGACGACTTCACAGGCCTCGCCGCCCACGCCGACCGCCTCTCCGAACTGCTCGATCGGGACGTCGAGTACGTCGACGTCACGTTCAGTTCCGCCGCCAGGGAGATCCTCTCGGCTCTGGAAGACGGGGAGTGTGTCCTCTTGGAGAACACCCGCTTTTACAGCGAGGAGTACATGGAGTTCGAACCCGACCGGGCGGCGAAGACCCACCTCGTGGAGGGACTCGCCCCCGCACTCGACGTTTACGTCAACGACGCCTTCGCCGCCGCCCACCGTTCACAGCCCTCACTCGTCGGCTTCCCGACCGTCCTGCCCGGCTACGCCGGTCGGGTCATGGAAGAGGAACTCGACGTGCTCGGCAACATCGGGGAGACCAGCGAACCACGCACCTACGTTCTCGGTGGGGCGAAAGTCCCTGACTCGATCGACGTCGCTTGGTCGGTCCTAGAGAAGGGACTGGCTGATCACGTGCTCACCGCCGGCGTCGTCGGCAACGTCTTCCTCATCGCCGACGGCGTCGACCTCGGTGACGCCAGCTCCGACTTCATCTACGATCAGGGCTACTGGGAGGAGATCGACCGTGCCGCGGACTTACTCGACGCCTACGGCGAGAAGATCGCCCTCCCCCGGGACGTCGCCGTCGAACGCGACGGGGGCCGATACGAGGCCGGCGTCAACGCCTTGCCACTCGGGGACGGCGAGGCCGCGATGGACGTCGGCGACTCGACGCTCGCCTACTACGACCGAATCCTCGCCGAATCCGGGACGGTGATTCTCAACGGCCCCGCGGGCGTCTTCGAGGACGACCTGTTCCAGAAGGGGACCATCGAACTGTTCGGCGCGGCGACCGACGTCGAGACGAGCATCGTCGGCGGCGGCGACACCGCCTCCGCACTGCGTCATCTCGGCGTTTCCGGGTTCTCTCACGTCAGCACCGGCGGCGGCGCAGCCCTGAAGATGCTCACCGCCGAACCCTTACCCGCAGTTACCGCACTCCGGAATGCCCCCAACGTCACCGACTATTGAGCCAGCCACGGACGAAGACCTCCCTCGAGTCGCTGACCTGTGGGTTCACCTCGCGACGGAGCAACGTGCGTACGGCTCACACGTCCTCCCGGAGGAAAACCGCGCGACGATCCGGGAAACCCTCGCCGCCTACCGGGTAAACGGCGGTCTCCTCGTCGCCCGTCTCGAGGGCGTCGTCGGCTTTGCATCCTTTACCGTCGAGCGTGGCACCTTCGAACTCGACGCCACCCGTGGCCTGCTCTCGAACCTCTACGTTCGCCCGGCACACAGGGGCGAGGGGATCGGGACCGCCTTACTCGAGGCCACAGAGGAAACCCTCGAGGATCGGGGCGTCGACGTCGTCGCCCTCGAGGCGATGGCGGCAAACGAGGCGGCACGGCGCTTTTATCGGCGTCACGGCTACGGGACACACCGAGTCGCCCTCGAGAGGCCGGTCGATCGGTCGGAAAACGATACACACTCAAAGGAGGAGCGGTAATCAACGGACAGCGCCAGGGGAGCATGGGCGGTTCATGCACTCGACTTGTAATCGAGACTTCACGGGTTCAAATCCCGTCCCTG
>LKNC01000133.1 GCA_001564255.1 Natrialbaceae archaeon Tc-Br11_E2g1 | reverse complement strand
GTCGTCCATCAGCGCGGCGATCTGGGTGGCCTTCCCGCCCGGGGCCCCACAGGAGTCCCACACCCGCTCGCCGGGCTGGGGGTCGAGGACGACCGCCGGCACGGACGAAACCACCTCCTGACCGTGGGTAAAGCCGTGGTAAGAGGCCCACGTCCCGCCCGGCGAGTCGGTCTCGACCTCCAAGACGGTGGGGTGCCACGCCGCCTGTTCGTACTCGAGGCCCGCTTCCTCGAGGGTGGCCATCGCCCGCTCGGGTGAGGCCTTGATCGTGTTCACCCGCACGGCCGTCCCCAGCGGGCGCTTACAGGCCGAGAGAAACGCCTCGAAGTCGTCGATTATCGGCCGGTACCGCTCGAGTGGCTCCATTCACCGCCCCTTCGTTGGCCCGTGGTTTGTCGGTTTCGATACACGGGATCGGAGACGGATGAGCATGGTCCCGGCGGCGAGGCGAGCGGGGGCCGTCCGGGTGGTCTCAGAACAGGTAGTCCCTGATGAGTCGTTCGAGCAGTCCTCGCTGCCGTCCCTCGTAGGTCTGGACCATGACGGCGGTACAGTCGACCGCTTCGACGAGGTCGTCGGCGGCGCTGCCGCGGAACCGCGCTTCGACGCCGACCGGGCCAGAGCCCACGACGAGCAGGTCGGCGTCGGCGGCGAACCGGGCCATTCCCTCGACCGCGTCGTCGGTCTCGAGCACGCGCGATCGGACCGGGACGGTGCAGATCCGCGTCAGTTCGTTGTGGTACCGTTCCGCTGTCTCCCGGCGGCTCTCGGCGGCGTCCTCGGGGATCGCTCGAACCAGGACGATCTCCGCACCGGCTTCCTCGGCGATCGCGTCCGCCAGGAGGATTTTTACCGGGTCGTACGGCCCGCCGCCCCGGCTGGCGACGGCGACGCGTTCGACGTCTTCGAGCCCTCGGTCCTCGACGAGGGCGACGTCACACGGGGCGTTCTGTTGCAGCCACGCCGTCTCGCTCGCGCCGAGGAGGCCGGCGATACCGTTGTCGGTGTGTCGCCCGGTGATGATGAGGTCGATCTCCTCGAAGGTCGCGAAGTCGACGATCGCCTCCTTGTGGTCCTCGCTGACGATCCGCCGGTAGTCGACCTGTGCATCGGACGTCTTGGAATCCTCGAGCGTCGCGGCCACCGGTTCGCCCCCGGAGGTTCGGGGGTCTCCCCCCAGCGCGTCCGCCGGGAACCACTCCGGCGCGTCCTCGGGGTCGTCGGGGAACCAGTCCGGAAGCTCCGTCGACTGAACTCTGGACCGACGCGAGGGGAGGATGTGGTCCGGTTCGTCGTAGAACTCGACGACCGAGACGACCGTCGATCGGAGTCGGCCCAGATCGAGGGCGATCCGAAGCATGTCGCGGCGGGCACGATCCGGCGTGTCTTCGGTGATCGCCACCAGAACGTCGTACTCCTGTCTGGACTCGAACAGTTCGCGGGTGCGGTCGGTCGCCGACCCCCCGACGCTCTCGCGGACTTGCGCCCGGGCGACGCCCTCGCGATCGATCCCCCCCTGGTAGTATCGGACGTAAGCGAAGTACCAGACGCCGGCGAGTACGGCGATGCCTACTGCCCCGACGACCGCGACGAGGCCGGTGTAAGCCAGCACGATCACCCCGCCCGTGATCCCGAAAAGCGGCATCCACGGGTACAGCGGCGTCTCGAAGGCCGGATCGTACTCCTGAACCGCCCCCTCCCGGAACCCGATCAGAGCGACGTTCAGGATGATGAACACGAGGATCTGAAAGGCGCTCCCGAAGGCGGCGACCTGCTGGATCGGGAAGACCGCCACCAGCACGACCAGGACGGTCCCCGTCAGCGCCACGGCGTAGACGGGCGTCGCGTAGCGCGCGCTCACCTCCTCGAGTTTCGAGGGGAACACGCCGTCCCGTGCCATCGCCATCGGGAACCGCGACGCGGCGAGGATCCCGGCGTTGGCCGTCGAGGCGAGGGCCATCAGCGCCGCGACGACGATCGCCAGCGCGAAGACGCTACCGAACCCGCCCAGGAGTTCCTCGGCCGCCAGTGCGATGATCGCACCCTCGCCCTCGCTCGTGAGGATCGCTTCGGTAGTGCCGTCGATCGCCGCCGGGATGTCGAGGACGCCGATGGTCACGTAGACGACGACCGCGTAAACGAGGGCGACGAACGCGAGCGCCGACCCGATCGCGAGCGGCAGGTTCCGGCCCGGGTCTTTGACCTCCTCTGCGACCGCGCCGACTTTCGTCAGCCCGGCGTAGGAGATGAAGACGATCGCCGTCGCCTCGAGCAGCGCAGAACCGCCCACGGCCGGGCTGAACGCACCCTCGACGCGGGTGGCCTCGATCTGTGGGGCACCCGCGAAGACGTACGCTGCGAGAATCGCCACCAGAACCCCCACCAGTCCGAACTGCAGTTTCCCCGAGCCCTCGGCGCTGACGAGGTTAATCACGGTAAAGAATATCGCGAGCACGACCGCGATCAGGGTCACGAACTCCGCGAGGGTCTCGCTGACGTAGAGCAGGTACGGGACGCCCCCCACCAGCGCGAGCGCGCTCTTCAACGACAGCATCAGCCAGGTGCCGACGCCGGCGATCGTCCCGAGCAGCGGCCCCATGCTGCGCTCGACGTAGAGGTACGGGCCGCCGTCTTCGGGGATCGCCGTCGACATCTCCGCGACGGCCAGCGCCGCGGGGAGGACGAGGATGGCCGCGATGACGAACCCGAGGACTGCTGCGGCGTCGGCCAGCACCCAGGCGACGCCGGGCAGGACGAAGATCCCCGACCCGATCATGGCGCCGACCGCGATCGCGAACGTCTCAGGCAGGCCGAGGTCCCGCTTCAGTCCGCTCGGCATCCGTCCTCCCCCTCGAGTTCGAGACGGGGTCGAGGGGCCCTCGCTCCGGTTCGATGGCCGCTGCCGCCCGGACGTCCGTCTCCTGACCCGGGTGGATCGAACGGACTGGGTCCCGGCGACCCCCGCCACGGCGACGGTCGTTCGTCCGGGGACAACGGTCGTGATGCGTGGCGCTCGGTTGTTACTAGATGTGCCACCGTACTGTACTATAGTCGTTCGGACTAGATAAACGTCGACACTAACCCGTATGGGTTGTGAGCCGGGCACACTACCCGCGGCGTGATCGATCCGGCAACGATACCGGTCGGCGGGCGTCTCGAGGCTACGTCTTCGCTTTCTCGCCCGTCTCGAGTTGGCGGACGGTGAGGACGGGGACCGGTGCGGACTCGACGACCGTCTCGGCGACGCTGCCGAGCAGAAAGCGGTTCTCGCCGTGTCGCCCGCGGGTTCCGGTGACGATCAGGTCGGCGTCGACTTCCCTGGCGTAGGCACAGATCTCGGGTGCGGGATGTCCCTCCCGGACGTCGGCCGTGACCGCCGCCGGCGACCGTTCGCGGACCCTCGCGAGTGCGGCCTCGGCGTGGCTCTCTAAGGCGTTCTCTAGGTCCTCCCGGAGCTGTTCGGGTGAGGCGTCGACCTCGCCGGCGTCGATCACCGAGAGGGCGTAGACGTCCGCGTCGAAGCGCGATGAGAGGTCGAGTCCGACGTCGACGGCCCGGCTGACGCTTTCGGAGCCGTCGGTGGCGACCATGACCGTATCGAACATGACCGGGTGTTTCGGCCCGAACGGTATAAACTCACCCGGGACGATCGCGTGGCCGAGACTTTTTGATAGCTGGCGACCGACCACCCAGTATGAACGCGAGGGAGTTTACAGTCGATATGGTTCTCACGCCGGTCGACGGGACAGAGGAGGCCGCGACCGCAGTCGAGTACGCCATCGCCGTCGCCGATCGCTACGACGCCTCCGTCCATGCGTTGTACGTCCTCGGCCGTGAGACCGTCCTGGGGATCGATAACGGGGAGGTAGACGAACGGCAGGTCGCAACGGAGGCCCGGGAGTTCCTCGGGGACGTCGAGACCGTCGCCACCGACGCCCACGTCCCGCTCTCGACCTCGATGACACAGGGCTTCTCGCCGATGCGAAAGACCCGCCACCCCGGCAGCGTCGTCTTGGATGCCGCGGAGGCCGCCGGGGCGGACTTCATCGTCGTCCCCCGGGAGTCGGCGTCGGACGCGTCACCCGAAGTTCTAGAGCGGGCCGCCGAGTACGTCCTCGCGTACGCGAGCCAGCCGGTTCTTTCGGTTTAGTGGTGGGCACAGCCCGAACTGGTGGGTGAGATCGATCGCTGTCGTCCGATTTCACCCATCAGTCGACGCCGGGGACGGTACTAGCCGACAAGAGCGAGCGAGAGCGCGAGGGCGGCGGCGACGATCGCCCCCGCGAGCGTCGCAAGGAAGTTCACACCCTGGTTGTTGACCACGACCCCTTCGATCGTCGCCCCGAGGAGGCTGTCGACGGTCATTCCGACGAACCCGGCCGTGGCGATGACGACCGCGCCGACCGCGCCGACATCGGGGAACAGGGCGAACGAGAGGAGGGCAACGATCGTGCCCCCGCCGAGTCCGGCGACCTCCCCTTGCCAGGTTACGCCGCCGTCGGTCCCCGGTTCGACGCGCTCTAGGGTGGTAATCAGGCGTGGGTCGTCGAAGACGCCGCCGATCTCACTCGAGAGTGTATCGCTCATCGCGGTGGCGACCGAACCGGCGAAGGCGAACAGAAAGACGTCGGCTTCGACCGGCAGGAGGGAAGCGAGACTCGCGGCGTAGCCGAGGACGGCTCCGAGTGCGACGGCGGCGTTGCCGAGGACGTTCGCGCTGCCGCGTGCGCCGTCGTTCCCCTCGGCGACTCCGCGTGCTTCCTTCTGTTCGTACCGGAACTTCGTCGAGAGGCTACCGATGGCGAAAAAGGAGATGAGGACGACGAACCAGTCGTACCCGCCGAAGACGATGGTGAGCAAGCCGAGCAAGACGCCGGTGAGCATCCCGGCGACGGAGGCGGCACCGAGTGCATACGAGGCGTAGCCAAAGACGGCCGTCACGGCCAGGGCGGTGAAAAATCCGACCGCGCCGACCGCGGGCTCGAGTTCGACCAACAGCCACAGGAGCAAGCCGACGACGACCATGACGATCGGGTCGTCGTAGACGATCAACACGTCACGCAACAGTGCCGCCAGGAGCGTCCCGCTCGTGGCGAGAAAGGTGATCACCGTAAGCGTCGGCTCGACCGGGTCGGAGAGCAACGAGAGCGTCGCTACCTGTCCGACGATCGCGGCGACCGTGCCCCCGAGACAGAAGGCACCGGCACGGACCGCGGCGTCGTCGGTTCGCAACTGCGAGAGTCGCTCGGCGAAGTTCCCGTAGCCGACGAGCAAGACGGCCCCGACGAAAATCGACAGGGACATAGAGGAGGTCATCGCGACGAACCCGAGTGCGGTCACCGCGAGGACGAACGCGATCAGACCGTAGAGTCGCCCCTCCTCGTAGTCGTCGGGGAACGCGAAGAGATCGAAAAGCGGGCCGTCGGTGACGACGACCGCCAGAACCAGGACGACGGCGGCGATCGACGCGCCCGTTGCCGGGCCGAAGGCCGCGACGGCGAGTGAGAGCGTACACAGTAACGCAAACGCCCCCGCTCGCCGAACTGGTGCCGTCACGATACACGCTCCTTTCTGTGGCGCTTACTTCAACCTTCTTGAACCCGATTTCCGTCGTTTTCAGGCGGTATCGGGGAGCAACTCCCCCGACGCTTTCGCCTCGACCCCGCCCGGTCCGGTCTCGCCGACGGTTCTCCGTAACCCGTATGGCGACGGGTCGGGAACCACTCCCTGTGGGACTGTACGAACGGTACCTCGCCGTCCGCATCCGTCGTCACGACGCCGAGCCACCGGACCACGTCGCCCTCGTCATCACCGAACGGGACCTCCTAGAGCAAGGTGCCTACGGAACCCTCACCGACTTCTTCGGGTGGGCTTTCGAGTACGCGACCCGGGTGACGGTCTACGTGAGCGTCCTCGATTCCGCCGCGATCCCCACGCTCAGGCGCGAACTCGAGGCGGTAGACGCCCCCAGGGGGATCGCCGTCCGCGGCCCAGAGGACACCGATCCCGCCGACGCCCCGATCCAGATCGGTATCGGACTCGGCGGCAAACACGAGCTTACGAGCGCGGTCCGGACGCTCGCCGAGGGCGTCGACGCCGGCGAGATCGACCCCGAGGGGATCGACGACACGGACGTCGAGGAGCACCTGATCTTCCCCTCCGAACCCGACCTCGTGATCAAGACCGGCGCGGAACGCCTCTCGGATTTCATGATCTGGCAATCGGTCTACTCCGAACTGTATTTTACCGATATAAACTGGCGGGACTTCCGCAAGCGGGACTTCCTGCGGGCAGTCCTGGAGTTCTGTAACCGCTCGAGGCGGTTCGGTCGCTGACGATCCCCGGACGCCCCCGGGGGTTCAAATGCGAGCGGGCGGCCAACCCCGCCGATGGGACACAGAGCCCTCGTCGCCTACCGGCGACCCGATTACCTCTACGATCTCCGGTACAGCCACTGGGGTGGTCAGGAGCTCACCCTCGCCGGCGACCTCGAGGCCGAGACGCCACTCGCCGGTGGGCGCGTCGACGCCGACTTGCTCGCCGATTCGGTCGCCCTCGAGCACGTCCTCACCGACCACCTCGACCCCTGTGTCCACGAGGCGCTGTATCTCGTCACCCCGGAGTTCGAGGTGACCGCCTACCGCGTCCTCTGGCTCGAGTGGGGCGACTCCCGCCAACAGGGTCGTGGGGCGCTCGTCGCCGTCCCCCCCGGCGAACGGGACGCCGCCCTCCGTGGGTGGTTCCGCGGGATCAAGACCACCCTCGCGGACGCGATCGAGATGGGGGCGTTCTCGAGGCGGGCGGCGCGGTCGTACCTCGAGGCCCGGGTCCGTGAGGACGGGGACGGTCACGTCTACACCTACGGCGGGACGGGGGTGGACGGCGACGACCCGGAACCGATCGACGATTTCGACGTTCCGGACGGGTACGGCCGCGATGACGATTCGCCACCACGGTGACGGCGGATCGAGACCGAAAGGTTGTCGATAGGGTAGTACCGATCTACCGGTGGGTGATACGATAATGGATGAAAACGCAAAAGACACCATGTGGATGATCGTCTCCGCCGTCGCCGGTGGCGGCTGGATGTTCGCAGTGCTGTGGATGGCACTCAACTGGTCCGGACTGTGAGGGCACGCCGGAGAAAGCCGCGACCCGATCGCCGCCTTTCCTCCGTCGCCGTGAAATCCGGTCCGGACGACCACGACACACAGCCCCGTCGGTGACGGGACGGCCGACGTCTCCTACTCGCTCCAGCGTGTATCCGCGAGCGTCCGCTGGACCGCCTCGCGACCGACCGCTTGGGCGAGAGTCTCAAAGCCCATCCGTTCGACCCGGTCGTCGGCGTTCGCGAGCAGCCGCGAGACGATGAACTCCGGCGTCGACCGGCCGACGGTGTCAAACCGGGGCTGGTAGTCGACCAGCAGTTCGAGGTCCGGATCGAGCCCCTCCGCGAAGATGCCGTCGACCCGGGCTTCCGGCGGCAGGGGCTCTAGGTCCTCCGCGAGGTGGGTGACGAACACGCCTAACGCCTCCCGATCGACGGTCAGCCTGACGAGGCCGTGGAGCAAGTCCGCGGCGCTCCCGGGTTCGGTGATCGCCTCGAACTCGTCGACGAGCATGAGCGTCCGTCCCGAGTCCGAAAGCGGCGGAACGATCGAACGCAGTGTCGACTCGAGGACGCCGGCGTTGAAACTGGCGTGGCGTCGATGGAAGACCAGCGCGTCGACGGGGGTGACTTCCGCCCGTTCGGCGGGGACGGGAAGGCCCATCGAGGCCAACACGACGACCTGACACAGCGTCTCGAGCAGCGTCGTCTTC
>LKNC01000132.1 GCA_001564255.1 Natrialbaceae archaeon Tc-Br11_E2g1 | reverse complement strand
GTGTCGAACCGTCCCGTCCGTGCGGCCTCGTAGAACGGTTCGCTGGGGTGTTCGAAGCAGTTCGCCAGCAGGGCGTACAGCTCCGCGAGCGTCTCTCGGTCCTCGCGTCCCGGGGCTGTGTCGGCGGTCGTCGACGTCATCCGAGCACCACCACCGGATCCTGCTGGGCTGCGAGTAACATGAGGACCCTGAGCGCGAGGCTACCGACGACCAGCAGGCCGAACGAGCCCACCAGCGCCGGGACGGCGAGCCGTTCGAGGACGGGCGGCCGACGGCCGGTCAGCGCGGCCCCGCCGACGACCACCCCCACGACGAGGGCGACGGCCAGTCCGAGCACGACGAGCCAGGCACCGATCGCGAGGGTCGTCTCGGCGAGCGCGACCTGCGAGGCCGCGGCGGCCGGCGCGTCGCTCGCCACGAGCACGGTCCAGCCGTACCAGACGGTCACGAGACCGAGCCCGGAGAGGACGCCGGTCGCGACGGCGTAGCCGCCGACGACGGGGCCGACCTCGCGCTCGAAGAACGCCGTCAGCGCGACCGTGAGGCCGACGCCGGCGGCGAGGCCGCTGAACAGGTACGCGAGCGGCACCACGACGGGCATGTTCCACAGCGGCACCGTCTCGACGATCGCGAGTTCGAACCCGGTGTAGATGGTCGCCACCGCGAGCAGGCTGCCGAGGACGTGGATCGCCGCGAAGGCGACCATCGGCGGCCGAAATCGATCGACGAGGCGATCGACCGTCTCGAGCAGCCCCACTTTGGCGACGATCGCCCGCGGGAACAGGCTCGTGCCCTCCTCCTGAGCCGGTCCCTCGCCGAACAGCTGGAGTACCAGACAGATCACGGCGATCACCGAAAGCACGACGAGGATCCACGTTCCGATCGTGATCCACGAACTGAAGTTCGTGAGGTAGATCGGGAACAACAGCGCGCGGTAGATCACCGCGAGGTGTGAGAGGACCGCCAGCCCGGCGCCCGCGGCGCCGGCGACGGCCACCATGAACCCCCAGCGGGCGAGTTCGCTCTCGAGGCAGCACGGTCCCGACTCCCGCAGGTGCCTGAGCAGACACGCGGACGCCCCCGTGACGTAGCCGCCCCCGGCGACGACCGCCAGGAACAGGTAGACGGGTATCGAGAGATCCCAGTAGTCCGCCGGCAGCCAGAGCTGCTCGACGAACCCCTGAGCCAGCACCACGTGCGTGTCGAGTGGCATCGAGATCACCCCTCGTACGTGATGGCGCCGGCCGGTTGGTCTCCCTCGCGGATCGAGTCGGCGAGGTCGGCGTCCTCCTCGAGCGGTTCGACGAGGACGCGCTTGCCGTAGGCGCCCTGTTCGAACCGCTCGGCGGCCTCCCTGGACGCCTCTGCCATCACCTCGCTCTGTGGGCCGGCTTTGATCGCGTCGCCGACGCAGTCGGAGACACACGCCGGGGCTGGGCCGCCCTCTTCGGACGTCTGTCGCTCCGGCTGGCCGTGGCCGCCGCCCGGCCCTACGCCCAGACAGAGGTTACACTTCGACATCAGCCCCTCGTCGTCGTACGTCGGGGCGCCGAACGGACACGCCCAGGCGCAGTAGTGACAGCCGATACACCGATCCCGATCGACGGTCACGATTCCGTCCTCGTCGCGTTTGACGATCGCGTCCGGCGGACACACCTGCTCACAGGGGGCGTCGTGACAGTGCATACACGACATCGAGATCGGCACCTCCTCGAAGTCGGGGTACTCACCCCTCGAGAGGTGGGTGACCGTCCGCCAGTCGTCGGCGTCGGCGTCCCGGTCGTGGCGCTGTTTGCAGGCGACCGAACAGGCGTGACAGCCGATACACCGGTTCGGGTCGAAGTAGAACATCCACTGTTCACCCATGGTCAGTCACCTCCGGCCGGCCTGACCTCGGCAGCCAAGTGTCTGTCAACCTGGGACGATACGGGGTCGTGTTGTGTGTCGTGTACCCACATGGTGTTCATGCCCTCCTCGTGGCTGTTGCCCGTCCCGAAGCCGAACTCGGCGGTGACGAACCCGGGTGGCGTCCGCTCGCTGACGTACGCCATGGCGGGTTCGTCTCCTTCGGCGGCGGCGGTCTCGACCGTTACCGTGTCGCCGGTCTCGATCCCACGTGGCTCCGCGTCTCGCGGGTTCATGACGAGGTAGTTGCCGCGGTAGTCCTCGCCCTCGAGGCCGTGCTTTCGGGCGTACTGTTCGTGTAAGTGCTCGAGGGGCTGGTCGGCACCGAACGAGAAGAACACGCTGCGCGTGTCGTAGAAGTGCAACGGGTACTCCTCGTCAGGTTCGTCGCCCCAGGTCCCCGGCGGAATCCACTCGGGGGCCGTGTCGATTCCGAGTTCGTCGGCAGCCTCGGCGTAGCCGCCCTCTTCGTCTAAGTCGAACTGGAACTGCCCGGTCGCCGTGGGGAAGCCGCCTTCTTCCCACTGTTCGTACTCGAACTCCTCTAGGAGGACGAAGTTCTGCTCGGCGACCTCCTCGAACGTGTAGTCGATGTTCGCCAGCATGTCCTCGTTGTACTCGGCCTCGCTCTCCCAGGGGAAGTACTCGCCCCAGCCTAACTCCTCGGCGAGTCCCTTGTAGATCCGGAAGCCGGACTTGCAGTCGCCGAGTGGCTCGTGGACCGCCTTCGACGCGCTGATCCAGCGCCGGTCGTGGTAGGCACTCCAGGCCGGCGCGTAGTTGATCAGCGTGTCCTTCTCGAGCTGGATCGCCTCGGGGAAGACGACGTCGGCGTTTCGGGTCAGCTCGTTCCAGTAGGCGTCGATGGTGATCACGAGGTCCATCGCGTCGAGGGCCTCGAGCCAGGCCTGCGTCGAGCCGTCGGTCAGGGGGTTGTCGTAGTGGTTGACCATCCCCATGATGTGCCCGTTTTCGACCATCTCGGGGACGACCGTGTGGCCGATCCCCGTGGTGTGTCGGAACGGGTACTCCTCGTACTCGGGGTGTTCGCGTAACGCCGGTTGGCGCCCCTCGGCGTTGTTCGGCAGGTCGATTCCCCGCTCTTCGAACGGGTTCATTTGCAACGGCGGCCCCTGCCACATCCGGAAGCCGCCGGGTCGGTCGATGTTGCCGACGAGCCCGTTGAGCGCGAAGACGTTCTGGGCAGCCTTCTGGGCCTCGGCGTACTGCCCGACGCCGGTCCAGAGGGCGATGCCCGCCGCTGGTGCCGCCTCGGCGAAGCCGATTGCGATCTCGCGGATGAGCGCCGTGTCGATCCCCGTGATGTCTTCGGCCCACTCGGGCGTCCTGTCCGCGACGGCTTCCCGGTAGGCGTCGAAGCCGTGGGTCTGTTCTTCGACGAACGCCTCGTCGTACAGCCCCTCCTCGACGATCACGTGCCCCATCGCGAGCGCGAGCGCGCCGTCGGTTCGGGGCTCGATCGGGAGCCAGTGGTCGGCTTTCTGGGCCGTCGGCGTGTGCTGGGGGTCGATCACGACCAGCGTCGCGCCGTTGTCGAGCGCCTCGAGGACGCCTTTGGGCTCCCACTGGCCGGCGAACGATTCGAAGATGTTCCGACCCCAGGCGATGATGTAGTCGGAGTGCTGATAGTCGACGAAGCGCATGTTCGCGCCCAGCCCCATCAGGTTCCCGCTCAGGTGCGGGCCGCCGAAGCAGACGTGGCGACCACGGCCGATGCGCTCTGGGGTCCCGTAGAGGTTCCCCCAGAAGTACTCGTGAACGTTCGTCGTCGACCAGCTCGTCGCGTCGAGCAGCTTCTCGGGGCCGTGTTCGTCGGCGAACGCCTCGAGTCGCCGGGCCGTGTACTCGAACGCCTCGTCCCAGTCGGCTTCGTGCAGTTCGCCGTCCTCGCGGATGTACGGCTGCGTGATCCGGTCGGGGTCGTACAGTTTCTCGAGTTCGGCCTGGCCCTTCGGACAGAGCGTCCCCTCGGTGCCCGGACCGGCGCTCCCACGGGGGTGTTCGTCGACACCGGTGATGTCGACGGCCGTTCCGTCTCTCACCGTCAGCTTCTGGCCACAGGCGTGGTGGCACATCCAGCAGTTGCCGTAGGCGGTCTCCGTTTCGGCGTCCGGATCGACCGCCGGCTGGTCGTCGCCACCGGAGAGACAGCCACCGAGGCTCGCCCCGACCGTGCCAGCACCCGCGGTCTTGAGGACGGTTCGACGGGTGAGGTCGAACCCATCCGCGTCGCTCATCCGTCGGTCACCTCCGGGCGTTTCCGGAGACCACCGAGATTCGATGCGGTTCCGATCCCGGCCGAAAGCGACGATGCCGTCGATCGGCCATCGCGACGGTCGGGGTCGGCCGTCCGTTCCGGCGTGAGGTGCCGGATCTGAGAGTGCCGTCGCATACTGTTTCCTCCGGATAAAACGAGGGGTCCTCCGACGGTATGGTCGACTCTGGATAAGATTAGATCTTATATGGGGGTAGGAACTAAGCGTTTGTGGTCGGCCGATCGCGAGGGAGCCACCAGTATCACCGCCGGGAGAGCGTTTCCGTCCCGTTTCGGCCCGCTGGGTCGCTCACCGCAACGAACTGATGGCCAGGTAGAAACTCAAACCGGGCTAGATTTTACAGATATTTATACCCCTTGACGGACGAACACGACGGGCCCCGACACCGAGTCCGAAAACGGCGGCTAGCTCGTCTCACCGTCGCAGACGCACTGTCGCATGACGTTGCTCTCCGCACGGCGGAGTCGCTGGGAGAGCGCCGACGTCGAGATGTCGAGGTCGTCCGCGAGGTCCTCGAGCGGGACGCGGGTGTCGGGGTCGTAGTAGCCCGCGTCGGCTGCGTGTTCGACGGCCTCGCGCTGTTTGGGCGTCAGGATCGAGACGTCGATCGAGCGGAGTTCGTCGTGACTCTCCCGGTCGGTCGAGACGAGACTCCTGACAGTGACCCGTTCACAGACCGTCCGAACGTCCGCGACCAGCGAGGAGACGGTCTCCGTGTCCGCCGCGTAGGTTTCGACGACGAACCAGCCGTCACCGACGCCCAGATATCGCGGGATACAGCCGTGTGTCGAGAAGACGACGCCGGGACAGTGCTCACAGACGTCGTTCGATCCGTACTTCGTCTCGGTTCGCTCGTCGCCGTCGTCGCCGGTTCGGACGGTGAGGTCACAGTGACACTGCCCGTTTTCGAACCGGACGTCGGCGTCCAGGACGTCCCCGTCGATATCGTCGATGAAACACGGCCCGCCGCGGACGATCTCGAGGACGACTCGCAGGTTCCGGTCTTCGACCAGTTCGTCGCCTCGGGGGGGAGTGACGTTCGTCGACACCAACTGGCTCATATGCTGAGGTAAGGAGGAGGGGTATAACTCACTCTCCGTTGTTCCCACGCGATGGAAACGAGCGTCGACGCGTCCGCTTGCGGGCTCTCAGGGACGATCAGTCGTCGGCTGCCGTCGACCGAGACGACGGCACCTCCCTCGAGCGCACGACGCCCTGGAGGTACGCGCCGACGAACATGCCGGCGAGCGCCCACAGGATCGTGACGTTGCCGACCCCGAGGCTGGCGTAGGCCGCGCCGGGACAGATGCCCGACAGCCCCCAGCCGACGCCGAAGATCGCCCCGCCGATGAGGACGTTGCGATCGAACGGTTTCAGCCGTCGACCGTAGGTGTCACCGGTCAGGGGCGCACGGTCACACACTCGAGGCATCACCGCGAAGGCGACCCCGGTGACGATCGCCGCGCCGAACATGACGAACAGCAGGCCGAAGTCGGTAAACTGGAGGAAGTTCAGGACGACCTCGGGGCGGGCCATGTGGCTAAACCCGAGGCCGAACCCGAAGATCAGGCCGCCGGCGAAGATCAGTGGCATGAACAGGGGATGACGGTTTCCGCTCACGGGTCGCTTCGCTTCCCGTTCACCGTCTCGAGACCCTCCCTCCGGTCGGCTCTCGTCGCTCACGGGTCGTCACCTCCCCGTTCACCGTCTCGAGACCCTCGCTTCGCGAGCGTCTCGCTCACGGACTCACCCCCAGTGCCATCACGATCTGGGCCGTCCCGATCGCCACCGCGAGGAACGTCATCACGCCGACGATCGAGGTCCTCGAGGCCGATCCGACGCCACAGACGCCGTGGCCGGAGGTACAGCCCTTGCCGATCCGGGTGCCGATCCCGACGAGCACCCCGCCGAGGAAGAGTCGCCAGGGCTGGACGTCGGTCAGCCAGAGGGTCACGCCCCCGAGTTCCCACTCCCGGCCGGTCGTCCCCGGCGTGTACAGCGAACTCGAGAGCAGCCCGCTCTGGATGGTCACGGCGTAGACGGCCGCACCGGCGACGATCCCGAGCGTGAAGACGATCCGCCAGTCCCGCGAACTCCGGTACCGCCTGAAGCGGGATTGATCGGAGACGTACGACAGCGTCGACTCGAGGAACGTGCTCGCGCCGGCGGTGATCGCGGTCCCGAGATAGATGACGGCAACACCGAGCCCGACGAGGAGTCCGCCGACGGCGTAGCGACTGATCCCGTTCGGGAACAGTTGCGCTACCGTAGACAGGACGATGGGTTCGGTGGCCATCCCTCCGAAGCTCACGCGTCTCAGTCACCCGTTAGTGACTCCTGGCTCGCGGCACAGTTGTTCGGGCCGAGCTCGAGTTCGAAGGCCTCCTCGTCGTCTGCCTCCTGCTGGCCGAGGTTCGTCGGGATGATGTCCTCGTAGTTCGCCGGCCGGGGTGGCATATCCGAGAGGACCAAGTCGACGAACTCGTCTTCGTCCATCGTCAGGGCGTCCATCTCCGCGTTCAGCTGGCCGATCGGTGCCGTGTAGGTACCGTCCTCGGCGGGCTCGGCTGCGTCGCTGAAGTGTGCGCCGCCGATCAGCGTCCCGTCGGGTAGGGTGAGCACACGCTCCTGTAACGACTCGTAGAGCTGTGTGGCCGCCTCGGGGGCGCCGTCGTCACCGTCCTCTAAGTCGGGGCGGGCGACGCTCTCGACGAACAGGCCGTCGCCGGTCGCCAGAAGCGAGCCGTCGATCAGGTAGGAGGTCATCCCGGAGGTGTGGCCGGGCGTGGAGACCGTCTCGATCGTCGCCGCACCGACCGCGAACTCGTCGCCGTCGGCCGCGAGCGTCACGTCGTCGGCGTAGGTGACGCCACGGTCGACCGACGCCTCGGGGATGACACCCTCGACGCCCTCCTCGGCGAGCGAGCGTACGCCGGAGATGTGATCCGCATGGACGTGCGTATCGATTGCGTATTTCAACTCGACGCCGAGTTCGTCCGCGTCGGCGAGATACCGATCGGTAAAGGCACGGAGCGGGTCGATCACGGCCGCCTCGCCGTCGTCGTAGACGAGATACCCCAGACAGCCCGAGGAGGGACGCTGGTACTGCAACAGGGTGCCAGCGCCGTCGTAGCCCTCGACCTCGACGGCCTCGTAGATGCGTGCCCAGCCGTTCATCCCGTCCTCGAGGTGGTTCACGTCGTAGCCACGCTCTTTCAGCGCGCCCGCGGCGTACTCGCTTGCCCCGCCTTTCGCACAGAGGACCGTTACCTCGTGGTTTTCGGGGATCCGTTCTAGGACCTGGTCGTCGATCTCTTCATCGAGGAACTCGAAGTACGGGACGTTGATCGAGTCGACGGTTTCGCCGTCGATCTTCCACTCCTCGTAGTCCGATTCCATTCGCGTATCGAGGATCGTCACGTTTTCGCCCGCGTCGATCTGCGTTTTGAGGGTTTCGGGGGAGACCGCATCGACCGGGACGTCCGGCGTCGGGAAATCCATGTCGTCCATGTTGTACACGTTCCAGTAACGGCCGGGACGACATAAGCTTTTGCATAGTATTTCCTCCACTATGCAATACAGCTACCGTACAACCAGCCGGAAGATCAGCGAGACGGCTGCT
>LKNC01000131.1 GCA_001564255.1 Natrialbaceae archaeon Tc-Br11_E2g1 | reverse complement strand
CGTGAAAAGGTGGCACAGCCGACATCGTTTCACAGACCGGAAACGACTCGGATCTCACGCGATGTGGGTTGGGGCCGTATCGACTCAGACCTCGATGTCGAGATCGGCGTAGAACGCTTCGGCACTCGAGTGGAAGGGGATGTCCTCTTGACGCCCCTCGACGAGGAACTCGGGTTCGGTCCAGTAGTTGTTGAGGTCGTGGTACGTCGCTAGTTCGTCGACGTTGTCCCACATCACCGCCAGCAACTCCTCGACCATCCAGTCTTCCGTTTCGGAACTGGCAAACAGATAGTAGATGACTTCCGACCAGTAGGCTTCTTCGGCACCCCGGTAGTCAGGGCCCTCCATCTCCTCGACGGGGAACGGCTGGCCTGTCATCTCCGGGTCGGATTCGATGGCGTCCATCGCTTCGTCGGACCACTCGAGGTATACCGGTGCCGGGTCGTCGAGGATGCTGTACAACTCTTCGATGTATGCGGGCGTCGTCTGGTTCAGTCGGATGTCCGCGGCTGCGACGATCCGTCCGGAATCCATCGCCGATCCCTGGTCCGCCCAGCCCGGATCGTCGATCGAAATCTCGTCGATGTCGGCGTCCTCGGCCACCATGTCCCGAAGCAGTTCGTGTGGCGGTCCACCGACTGCACCGAGTGCGATGGTTTCACCCTCGAGGTCACTGATCGTCTCGATGCCCTCGTCCGCCGCGCCGATAACGGCGTTTTGGACGTCGTAAAAGTGGAACACGTGCCTGAGATCCGCATCCACTGGCTCGTCCTCATAGGGACCAATGCTGTTCATCATCCGGTAGGCATCACTGACGTCTGTGTAGCCGAAATCCAGTTCACCGTCCTCCATCCGACGGATCGTCTGTGAGGCGTTCGACGCCGGAAGCGCCTCCATATCCATCTCGTCGCTGTACTCGTTGACGATCGAGGAAAGGCCCTGTGACATCTGGTACGCTGCAGAGCCGTCCTGACCCGTCGCGATCACTGCCTGGTACGTGTCGTCACCGCCCATGCAGCCAGCCAGCGACACTGCACTTGCGCTCCCGAGCGCTGCTAACGTCTCTCTTCGAGTGAAGTACTGCCGTTTCATGCTGTTCGTTCACGTATGACTCCCACACCATTATAAGTGTTGTGAATAACCCTCTTCAAAATACATGCAGTATAAGATAGAAGTTCGTCCACACCCACTCGAGACGCCACCGACACTCCCACCTGACGGTACCGGTCGCCGAAACACGTACCCCTATGCCACGGGACCACCTACCGGATGCCGATGAGCCGCGTTCCACTGATCGATCCGGAATCGCTCCCCGAAGAGGACAGAGATCTCGTTCGAACCCACCTCGAGGAGTCCGTCGACCTCGAGTCGTACCCACACGTCCACGAACTGGCACCCGACACGCCCGCGCGGAACATCTACCGTGCGATCGGGCACAACCGGGACCTCCTCGAGTACCACCGTGGCGTCCAGACCGCCCTCTGGGACGCACTCGAGTTGGACGCGAGAACCCGTGAGCTCGTTATCCTCGCCGTCGCAGCACATACAGGTGTCGCCTACGAGTGGCACCACCACGTTCCGGTGGCGCTCGACGAGGGGCTCACGCGAGCGGAGGTTATCGCGATCGGTGGGCGGTCGACGGAGCCGTTCGACGAGCGCGACAGCGACCTGCTGGCGTACGTCCGGGCGTTCGTCGACCGGCGGGTGACCGACGACGTTCACGCGACGCTGGCGGACCACTTCGACGACTCGGAGATCGTCTCGATCGGGTGGCTCGCGGGCTTTTACGCGCTTTTGTCGTCGTTTCTGGTCGCCCACGACGTGCCGACGGAACGCCAGTTCGTCGGCTGGGAACTCGAGAACTGGCCGGCGTGAGCGGCCTCCGTGTTCGACCGGTGGGGTAACGTCCCGATCGGCCGTTCGAGCGACTCGGGACTGATCGCTCGGTTACGACGTCGCGGCGTCGCGAGTGGCCGCGACCGCTTGCACATAGCGCTCGTGGTAGGTCTCGATGAGCGTCGAGCCGACGATCGGGTTCCCGTGAACGGGTGCCCAGATCTCGACGTCGTATCGCTCACGCAGTTCCGCGAGCGCATCGCCCATCTTCGCCGGGTCGAGATACTTCGTGAACGGGAGCGCGTCCTCGTTGTACGACCGGATCTCCTCGACGGAGACCATCTTTGCCGGATCGTCGACGACGCGCCGGCAGGCGTCGGGGTCGTGGTAGTGGCCCATATCGCCCGTAAACATCGCCTTCGCGTCGTGGTCGTACACCCACATGGTGTGTGCTGCGTCCACGAGTGGCGGCCACGGGAAGGTGAACGTTCGACCGCAGATCTCCCGTGTCTCATCGTGCATACAGCCCGTCGACGGCCCCATCCCGAGCGTTTCGGGGTTCGCCGACGTGCCGCTGAACGACGTGTAGAGGTCGAACTCCCAGCGCCGGTGGAACTCACGGGCGTTGGCGACGTGTGGCAGGTCGTAGTGGCTGAGAATCGCCGCGTCGATCCCGTCCTCGCCGACGAGAGCCTCGATGCGTGAGACGATCTCGTCTTTGTGTTCGAGCGACCCCGCCTCGACGACGACCGAGCCGTCGGGTCCCTCGAGGACGTACGGCGAAATGTGGTGGTGTCGCCGTTCCATCGGGTAGCAAATATCGAGCCAGCGGACGCCGCCGGGGAGGTCGACGGCATGTGTTTCGTCGGTCATTATTTCAGCTCCGCGAGTCGGTCGCCGGTCAGGATCATGTCTACGACGTCTCTCATATCGTTCAGGTGCTCAACGGCGTCTTCCCGGATCACCGTCCCGTGGCCGGGACAGATGATCTCCGGGTCGTGGGCCTCGATCAGGTCGTCGATGGCGGCTTTCACGGGTTCCGGGTCACAGTACTGGAGCCAGCGAAGCGCCCGTGCCTGGAACTCGAGGATCTGTTCGGGGGACAACGGCGTCTCGAGTTCGTCACTGAAGAGGAGACACTCGCCCTCGAGGTGGGGCGACCCCATCCAGTCGGCGGTAAACAGCGCGTTCGACGTCCGCTCTTTCAACCAGATGTGAAAGGCCGTGTCAGGGAAGGTGGCTTCCAGGAACTCGACGGTGTAGCCGCCGAGGTCGAGTGTCTCGCCGGCTTCGACCTTCCGTCCTTGGTCGAGGTAGTAGAGTTCCTCCCCGCGACCGTAGGCCGAAGAGAGCAACGTCGCGTCGGGGTAGCGCTGGAGGAGTGCGTTCGCGTTGCCGGCGTGTGGCGCTTCCGGGTGTGAGGGGACCACGTAGTCGAGTGAGTCCCCGCCGAGCAGTTCATCGAGGGCGTCCATGAGCTGTTCGCGCGCGCCGGGGGAGACGGTATCGTACAGGAGCGTCCGTTCGCCGGCGATGAGGTAGGCGTTGTTACAGACGTGTACGAGGCGGTCACCGTCGAACCACTCGGGTGGGTCATCGCGCATCGCGTCCGTCATGACGGGCTTGTCGATGCACTGTTGGATCTGGTAAATATCCGGTCCGATCTTCCGTGCCATATGGGTGTACATCGCTGTCAGGGGTGGACGTACTTGAAGACTTCCCTCATCTCGTTCGGTGAAAGCGCCCGTTTCGATGGCGTTAGCGCAGGACGTACACGGTGTCGTCTTCGACGGCCGTCTCGAACGTCGGCGTCACGTAGCGGTCGTCGGAGACGTTGACACCGGTCTCGAGGTCGAACTTCCACTCGTGCCACGGACAGGTGACGACGCAGGGGTCGTGGTCGTACTCCCACTCCCAGTTTTCGTCGACGTCCATCTCGCCGGTGACTCGCCCCTCACAGAGGGGGGCACCCTGGTGGACACAGTAGTTCGCGAGCGCGTAGTACTCGCCGTCGACGAAGAAGACGCCGACCTCGAGGCCGTCGACTTCGCGGATGACCCGGTCGGGGTCGTCGGTGAACTCGTCGACGTTCGCCACCCGGTGTCGGGTCGTCATTCGAGGTCGAACACCTCCGCCGCGGTTTCGCCCATGATCCCCGCGACGACGTCGTCGTCGAACGCCGGCCGGATCCGGTCGAACAGCTCCTCGGGCGGGTCGAAATCCGTGTGCGGGAGATCCGACGAGTACATGATCGACTCGGGGCCCGCCATCTCGATGGCCCAGGCGAGGTGTCGGCCGTTGTGTGCGGTGTGGCCGAGGGGCTGTGTGGTGAAATAGAACTGATCGCGAACGTACTCGCTCGGCAGTTTCTCGAGGTACGGGAGTTCGTCGGCGAACTGCAGGTAGTGGTCGTCGAGACGCCACAGGAGGTACGGGATCCAGCCGACTCCGGCCTCCTGGAAGACGAACGTTACATCGGGGAACCGTTCCGGAACGCCCCGAAGCAACATCGTCGTGAGGTTCCACATGTGGGTGAACGGATGCGTGATGACGTGCTCTTCGGCGTAGGTCTCGTTCCACATCGTCTGTGTCGGGAACATGGTGTGACTCGCCCCGATCGAGGCGTGGACGACGACCGGCATGTCGTGTTCGGACGCGGCCTCGTAGATCGGATCGTACCGCTCGTCCCCGAGCGGGGGGACCGTCCCCGTGCCCGGCAGGTAGATCCCGCGGATCGACGGACGGTCCGCCAGCCGTTCGATCTCCTCGACGGCGCGGTCGGGTTTGTGGTGGGGAACGAGGACGTGACCGTAGAGACGGTCGTGGCGCTCGATGAACTCCTCGAGCACCCACGAGTTGTAGCCGTTTGCAAGCGCTAACGCGAGCTGGGGGTTGTCGACGCTCGCGATGTTCAGGTTGGTCGTCGGCCCGATCAGTGCGTGGGTGATCCCGAACTCCTCGAGTTGGTCGAACTTCGCGTGGACGTCGTCGATCTCGTACCCGCGGTCGACGAACCCCGGCGTCGGCAGCGAGTTCGAATAGACGTCCATCACCGGGTTCGTCGAGTGAGAAAGGATCTCGAGGCTGCCGCTGAATCGGTCCCCGTCGATGTACTCGACGATGTCGTCGACGGACTCCGCGACGTGGGAGTCGGCGTCGACGATCGTCTCGAGGTCCTCGACCGATCGAAGTGGGGTACTCATCGTCCACTCCGGGCGATCATCCCTGTGTCAAGTCATCATCCCACATATCCTCGTCCTGGAGGTACTCCGCGAACCCGGGGTGGACCGGGACCTCGGGCGTGAGACCTTCTGCAGCGTACTCGAGGGTGAAGTCTTCGGCGGCGGCGTCGTACTCCTGGATTTCCTCGATGTTCTCGAAGATCGTCTCCGAGAAGGAGTAGACCATATCGGCGTCGAGGTCTTCGCTGAAGAAGTAGCCGTACGGGACCCGACAGGAGGCGACCGTGTCCTGTGGTGGATCGATGTCGAAGACTTCGACGAGGTCGGTGTCGTCGATGTTCGCGTAGCCGGAGGCGGCGATGTCGTCGAGTTGATCGTCGGTGTACTCGACGATCCTGACGTCCTCGTTGGAGAGGAGTTCGGCGGCCCACCCCGGGGGAACGACGCCGTTGGTCGCGTACAGGGGGCCGGCGTCGATCCGCCCCTCCGTGAGCGCCGGGGCGACATCCTCCCAGTCGTTGTTGGTCGTCTCGACGTCGTCGAGCATGCCCGTCACCGAGAGGAACGTCATGTTGTTGAAGTCGGCACCGGTGGGTCCGACGCTCACCTCCTGTCCGGCGAAGTCCTCGACGGTCTCGATGCCGCTGTCCTCGAGGGTGATCCAGAACAGTCTGAAGTCGTAGGGGTTGATCCCCTGGAGCGCCTTCGTCTCGACGGCGTTATCGCCGGTGAAGTCGGTCGGTCCGTCGGGGACGGGTTCCTCGTCGTTGTACGCGGCGGCACCGAGTGGCAGCGCGGAAGCGGCCATCTCGTCTTCGCCGCGACCGAGAAGTCGGATCGCCTCCTCACTGCCGCCGTAGGAGCCGACCTCGAGGTCGATGTCGTCGTTGTGCTCATCGAGGGTTCGCGCGAGCGCGCTCGCGATGTTGTGCAGCGTCGACCCCTCGCCGGGCGTCCCGACGGTCCACGTCTCGCCGATGGGTGCCCCCGTTCCGTTGGTGCCGTTGTCGTCCTCGCCGAGACAGCCTGCGAGTCCGCCGAGCGCTCCGACGGATGCGACTTTGAGGTACGTACGCCTGTGTAGACTATCGGCTTTCTTTGCCATACAAGGACTACCATGGGTCGAGTTTATATATATATTTCGTTGATGAGCTTTCCTGTGGATCGGGAAGTAAGGAGTCCGTCAGTCGCTGACCGACGGCGTCGGCTGGCTGGTGTGGGTGCGATAGTTTTTGCCCATGAGCGTGACGATGACGATCGCGGCACCGATATTGAGCGCCGGCTGGTTGACGAAGACGATCGATAGCGCACACACCCCGGCGAGAGCCCGGAGGGGGAACGAAACGTGGGCCACGAAGTGGCCGTTTATCGTGACGATCAGTCCGAGGAGGCCGATGGCGACGAGCGGGAACGCCAGGACGGTGCCACCGTCCCAGTGGAGCAAGTTGGGGTGGACGATGAACGCGTAGGGAAGGAAGAACGCGGGGAGGGCGATCTTCAGTGCCTGTTCACACGTCTTGAAGAAGCCGACGTTCGCGATCTTACAGGCGACCACGCAGGTCAGGGCGACGGGGGGAGTGATCGCAGAGAGGATCGCGAAGTAGAACACGAACATGTGGGCGTAGACCTGTTCGACGCCGAATTCGACGACGGCAGGGCCGACGAAGATCGCCACGAGCACGTAGGCGGCGACGGTCGGCATGCCGAGCCCGAACATAAGCGACATCAACATCGCGAAAAACAGCAAGACGAGTAAGCTCCCGCCGGAGACGTCGAGCATCGCGAACGTGAGAAGCTGTGTGAACGTGCCGACACCGATCATCTCGACGATGATTCCGATGCTTCCGAGCACCACGAAGATGGGGCCGGCGGTCACCGCGCCGATCTGTAACCCCTGTACGGTCTTTTTGGCCGTCAGTACGAGCGAGCCCGTCTCGAACCCGGAGAGGACGAACTGCCAGACGAACTGCATCGCGACGAGCGCGACCATCGCTCGCAACGCCGACGTCATCGGGTCAAACCGGACCCATGCGAGGTAGTAGATGAGGATGACGAGCGACGCGAGGATCGGGAGACCGTGGAGCAACACTCCCTCACCGGGTAACCGGTTGCGCCCGTCGTCGCCGTCCTCAAAGATCGCCGACTCCTCGGTCAACCCCTGTTTCAACGAGAGGATGTGCGTCGACACCGATATCGTCATGTAAAACAGGATCGCCGGCAGCAACGCCAGGGCGATGATATCGACGTACGGGATGTTGAGGATGCCGGCCATCACGAACGCGGCAGCGCCCATCACCGGCGGAATAACCTGTCCACCCGATGACGCCGTCGACTCGATCCCCGCGGCCGTCTCGCTTTTGAACCCGCGTTCTTTCATCAGCGGGATGGTGAACGATCCGGTCGTCGCCGTGTTCGCGACGGCGCTGCCGGAGATCGAACCCATAAACAGGCTCGCGAGCACGGCCGCCTGCGCCGTCCCGGCGCGGACCCGCCGTTCGACGACCCTGCCGAGTGCGAACGCCATGTTGAGCGCGCCGTACCCCTCGAGCAACCCGGCGTAGATGAGAAAGATCGCGACCCAGGTAACGCCGACTTCGACGATGTTGCCGTAGACACCGCCCAGGGTGAGCACCGAGATTTCGACCATTCGCTGTGAATCGATGCCGCTGTGGGTAAACCACCCCGGAAGGACGTTACCGAACAGTGCGTATCCGATCGTCACCAACACCACCGCGGTGAGGACGTTGCCGTAGGCCCGACGGGTCGCCTCGACGATCACAACCATCAACAGCCCCCCGAGGACGTACTCGAGTCGTGTGTAGGTGAGAACGGATCCCCGGAT
>LKNC01000130.1 GCA_001564255.1 Natrialbaceae archaeon Tc-Br11_E2g1 | reverse complement strand
AGTTGGTACTCGATCCCCCGCTCGTCGGCGACCTCCCGCAGTCGACGGTGGACCTTCGGGTTCGTGATGACACTCGAATCTTTGAGTTTGATCGCCGTCCCCTCACCCAGCCGGGTGACCTGGTCGCCGGCGTCGAAGCCGGGGACGTCGTTGGCGACGGTGACGTCCAGTGCGACCGCGAGGTCGGGGTCGACGTCGACGCCGAGCGCCCGTGCACCCCGGAGACCGACCTCCTCCTGGACGGTCGCCGCGAAGTGGATCGTCACGTCGGGGTCCTCGATCCGCCGGGCGGCCTCGATGGCCGCGAACAGGCACACGCGGTCGTCGAGTGCCTTGCCGGTGACGGTCTCACCGACGAGTTCCGTCCGTGCGTCGAGTGTCACGAGGTCGCCGGGGGAGACCCGCTCTTTGACCTCCTCGGCCGACAACCCGAGGTCGACGGAGACGTCCTCGACGTCGGGGGTCTTCTCGCGGTCTTTCTCGTCTAGGGTGTGTGGCGGCGGCGAGCCGATGACCCCCGGGAGGTCGCCGTCGTCGGTGTGGACGGTCACCCGCTGGGCTTTGAGGATCCGGGCGTCCCACCCGCCGAGGGGGTCGAGCTCGAGGAAGCCGTCGCCGTCGTCCTTGCCCGCGACGTGACGAACCATGAAGCCGATCTCGTCCATGTGTGTCGCGACGGCGACCGAGTAATCGCTCTCGCCCTCGAGGGTGCCGACGACGTTGCCCATCGCGTCGGTTCGGACCCGATCGACGTTCGCTTCGAACTCCCGGCGGACGATCTCCCTGATCCGATCCTCGTATCCCGGGACGCCCCGTGTCTCGGTCAGTTCCGCGAGTAGAGCCATGTCGAACGTGGGTTCGGCCATAGGGGAACTGACGCGGTCTCGCCAATAAAGTCGTGGGACGCGGCGATCCGGTGGCGTTCACGACGCTCGGAGCCACTCGTTCCCACTCGGTGTCAAACCCGGCGAGTTTGACTCCCAACCGGGGAGTATTAAGGCGCTCGTAGGCAATGGGGTGTGTATGAGTGACGTACGAGTGGCCGGCGTCGGCCTCACAGCCTTCGGGGCGACACCCGAGCGGACGGGTCGGGACCTCTTCGGCGAGGCCAGTATCGAAGCGTTCGAGGACGCTGGCGTCCCGCGGGCGGACGTCGAGGCCCTCTTCTACGGGAACTTCATGGGCGAACTGGCGGAACACCAGGGCCACCAGGGACCGCTGATGGCCGAAGCCGCGGGAGTCAGGGCACCCGCGACGCGCTATGAGGCCGCCTGTGCCTCCGGTGGCGCGGCGGTCCGTGAGGCCGTAACACGGATCAGAAACGGCGAGAACGACGTCGTCCTCGTCGGCGGAACCGAACGGATGACCAACCTCGGGACCGGCGGCGCGACCGAAGCCCTCGCACTCGCCGCCGACGACCTCTGGGAGGTCCGTGCCGGGATGACCTTCCCCGGTGCCTACGCGCTGATGGCCCAGGCGTACTTCGAGGAGTACGGCGGCGAACGCGAGGACCTGGCCCACATCGCGGTCAAAAACCACGAGCACGCGCTGCCGAACGAGAAAGCCCAGTATCAACAGGAAATCGAGGTCACGGACGTCCTCGAGGCCCCCCAGGTCTCGACGCCGCTCGGTCTCTATGACTCCTGTCCGATCTCCGACGGCGCGGCGGCGGTCGTGTTGACGAGCGAGGCATACGCCGAGGAGACGGGCCTCGAGGCCCCGGTCTCGATCACCGGGTCGGGCCAGGGCGGCGATCGCATGGCACTCCACGACCGGGAGTACCTCGCACGCTCTCCCGCCGCCCGCGAGGCCGGCGAGGAAGCCTACGAGGACGCCGGGATCTCCGCGTCTGATATCGACGTCGCGGAGGTCCACGACTGCTTTACGATCGCCGAGGCGATCGCGCTGGAGGCACTCGACCTCGAACCCGTCGGCGAGGGGATCACGGCCGCTCGAGCGGGTCGAACGACCGCCGACGGCGACCTGCCGGTGAACCTCTCCGGCGGGCTGAAAGCGAAAGGCCACCCCGTCGGCGCGACCGGCGTCGCCCAGATCGCCGAACTCACCTCGATCCTGCGTGGCGACCATCCCAACAGCGAGCACGTCGAGGACGCGACGGCCGCCCTCGCACACAACGCCGGTGGCACGGTCGCCTCTGCGCTGGTCCACATTTTGGAGGTGGAACGATGAGCGACGAGGTTCGAGACGCCGGCTACGACGACTGGCTCGACGCCGTCGAGGAGGGCGAGGCCTACTACCTCGAGTCCCCCGAGGGCCACGGGTCACTGCCACCACGGCGGGTGTGTCCTGACTGTGGGTCGACCGACCTCGAGGAGGCTCCACTCCCCGAAACCGGCGAGATCGAGACGTTCTCGATCACCTACGTCCCGACGCCTGACTTCGGGGAGGACGCCCCCTACGCGATCGCGATCGCGGAGTTTGGCCCCGTACGGATCACGGGCCAGGTCGTCGGCGTCGACGTCGAGGACGTCGAGAACGGCCAGACGGTGGAACTCGAGGTCGTCGCCTCGGAAACGACCGGCGAGCGCGTGGTCGGGTTCCGGCCTCGGTAACGGTTTCGACGCTCGCCCGAGACTGCGCCGTCGAGAGCTCCGGTAGCGAAAGACCGGCGGCGAACCGAAGGCGGGTTACTCCATGTAGCCGAGTCCCCGAAGCCGCTCTTCGACGCCCTCGAAGTCGTCGCATTCGGCGTCGGTGCGGTCTCTCGAGTGACGGTCGACGGCCCGGGTCGTGGGTGATTCGTCGACGACGAGACAGTCCGTTCGGACGGTTCCATCGACGTTTTCGGGGATCGGTTCGCCGATACTGTGTAACAGCGTCGGCGCGACGTCGACGACCGTCAGGCCGTCCAGTTCCTTGCCGGATTCGATCGCCGGCCCACAGGCGAAGAAGATTCCCTCGCTTCGGTGTCCGGCCGCCTTCACGCCGGCGTCGGTGAACACCTCCCCGGTGAGTTTCGTCTTCCCCTCGTAGCCGTCCGTTCCGACGACGACCAGGTCCGGTGACGCCTCGTCGGTCGGGAAAAGCTCGTCCCCATCCGAGACGGTGAGGACCCTCTCCCCGGTTTCGGGGTCGGTGAGCGTCGAGAACAGTTCCGAGAGCTCTCGTTTGACCTCCGGGATCGCCGACGGCGAGACGGTCCCACGTTCGAACCGCTCCGTGTCGTTGACGTAGACGTGACTCGGGTCGTGGGCGAACGCCACCGTCTCCGTGAAGTCGACGTCGTACAGTCCGTGGTCTCCAGGGACCTGTGTCGCGACGCGGTCGACCAGTGACTTCGGCAGCGCGTTGACGAGGTGGCCGTCGTCGATCCCGAGTTTTCGGATCGACTCGAGGAGCGTCGACTTCGTGATTCCGAACCCCTCGAGGGAGTTTCGGGTGGCCGTCTGTCGTCTCTGTATGAGATACCCCGCATCCGACAACACGGTGTTGAGACTGACGAATTTCGAGATCGGTCCGAATCCGTGATCCGAGACGACAAAGAGGTTCGCACCTGCGTCCTCGACACACTCGAGGACTTCCCCCAGTATTTGGTCCAACCGTTTGTAGTGGCTGAGGACTATTTCGTCGTCCCAGATCAGGTGCTGGAGGCGGTCCGGGGCGGTGTAGACGAAAAAGAAGAGCCGCCAGTCGTCCCCGTCGAGCAGTCTGTTCATCAGTGTTCGGCGTGTCTCGAGCAACGCCGTGAGGTCGTCCTGGAACCGGGACTCTTCGCCGGAGTAGCGTTGCCAGTTGAGCCCGATCCGGTACTCCGGGATGTGCTCTGTAATCTCCCCTGCGAGGGCGGACGGATGGGTCGCCCGGTGGTCGACCCGCGGGGAGATCATCCCGGAGACCATCGACCCGTCGATCTCGTCTGCGGGGAACGTCATCGGGACGTTTCCGACGACTGACGGCGAGAGGAGGTCCCACAGCGCTGGCTGACTCCGGTCCTCACTGGTGTTCATCTGCTGTGTGTAGTCCGACTCGAGGCGCTGAAAGCCGTAGATCCCGTGTTTGTCCGGCCAGACCCCTGTGGCGATCGACGGCCAGGCGGTCGGGGTCGTCGGTGGGGTAGTGCTTTCGAGCGGTGACCGAACGCCATCGGCTGTGAGCGTCCGGAAGTTCGGGAGTTCACCGGCTTCGATCCATCCACTGAGGAGGTTCCAGGGAACGCCGTCGAGCCCCAGAACGAACGCGCGGTCCGTTTCGGTTTGAGAGTTCGTTACAGACATGTATCCGGGATTCAGTGTCGGATTTCAGGTCACCGACCGGTATTGTTATGGGAGTTTTTCCACCGCGCAGCCGCCGCCTATCCCCGAAGCTTCCTCCCACGACAGCACGAAAGCGGGGTCCGTCGGCTGACCACTCTCAGCAGTCGTCGAGTTGTCGTCCGTTGAGGATCCGCGTGTGGGCACCGATGAGCGCTCCCTGAAGGTCGAGCCCGTCGATCTCCGTCTCTCGGTCGACGATCGACGACCGGATCTCACAGTCTCGCACCACTGCGTTCGGGAACACGATCGCGTCCTCGAGGTGTGTTCTGTCTACCTCGGCTCCCGCCATCACCTGTACGTTCTCGCCGATCGTCGCTCCCTCGATCGTCGCCCGTTCGTCCAGATACGTCCCCCCGTCGAGATGCCAGGAGAGTGCATCGAGGTAGCTCCCGGGCGTTCCGATGTCGAACCAGGCCTCCTCGAAGGTGAACGCGTGGACGTCCGTCCGTTCCTGGAGCCACTGGACGAACCAGCCCGGCTCGTCGGGGTTGTTCCCTTCCTCGAGGTACGTCCTGAAGTGTGTGAGCGTCTCGGCTGGAAAGCCATAACACGCGATCGAGATCAACGTACTGTCGGGGTCGTCCGGTTTTTCCTGAAAATCGGTGATAACGCCCTCCTCGAGTTCGACCACTCCGTACGAACTCGCCCGTTCCCGGGAGCCGACGTCGTAGACGGCGATGGCCGGACCGCCAGTCGCCTGAAAGAACTCGACGAACTCGTCGACGTCGAAACTGATCAGGTTGTCACCGGCGATCACGACGGTGTCCTCCTCGATCCCCTCCCGATCGACGAGCTGTGCAATCGCACCGACGACTCCGAGTTTGTGGGTTTCGCTGGTGGTTTCCTCGACGGTGAGCGTCGGTTTCTCGAACTCGCCTTCGGCAACGTACCTCTCGAATTCGCCCGCGAACCGTCGGTTCGTGCTGACGTAGACCTCGGAGATTCGGTCGTCGGCCTCGAGATCCGCGAAGATCCGATCGATTACCGTCGTCTCCCCGACGGGGAGCAACATCTTCGGTCGGTGTTTCGTGATCGGCCACAGCCGCGTCGCGTACCCGCCCGCGAGAACGATCGCCTTCATACGGACACCTTCGAAGAAAGTTCAGCATAGTTATGTCCGGGCTACCGCCGTGGGCCGTTCGACCGGCCGCTCGATCGAGGACGACCACGACGGGAAGCCCGCACATAATCAAGTGTTCGATCGTGATACACTCACCCGAATGCGTCTCGAGTCGCTCACAGATACCATCGAGAGTCGGGGGTTTTCCTGCGCGATCAAACTCACCACCGCGGATCGAAACCGGGTGACGACGGCGGACCTCTTCGATACGTGTTACGAGAACGGGACGCTCATCGAGTACGGCGAACCCGAGTGGGTCACCGTTTCGCCACCGGACGCCTACGCCGGGGACCTCCCGGAGATGGAACGCTGGACGGGGACGTACCGTCTCTCCAAACCGTTCGTCGGTGTCGTTTCGGACGCGCGGATCGTGGGTTCGCCCCCGCTTGCACTCACGGGATCGAAGTACGTCGCGGACGCCTCTATCAGCCCGAACGTCCAGACGCTCAACGTCATCAACTCCCTGCGTGAGTCCCCGAAGCGACTCGTCGCCGGAGAGCGACGGGGGCCGGATCTCGAGGAGGCGGTTCTGTTGCACAACAGCTGGGAGGACGGCTACTTCCACTGGGTCGCAGAGACGATCACCCGACTCGAGGGTGTCGAACGGTACACCGAAGAGACAGGTCGGGAACCGAAACTGATCGTCGGCCCGGAACTCAACTCCTTCCAGCGAGAGACCCTGGAACTACTCGGATACGACGACGACGATCTGGTCCACTGGGGGGTCACGTACTGTTCGGTCGACCGACTCGTCGTCCCGTCGATGCGCCGGGAGATCGATCCGCCCAACCCGTCACCGTTCTCCCACCAGTGGCTGCGGGAGTCGCTTCGAGAACGGGCGTTAGGCGACGTCGATACGGGCCGGTTTTCCGACCGCGTCTACGTCAGCCGGGACGACGCCGCGACCCGCCGGCTCCTGAACGAAGACGCCGCCCTCGAGGTCCTCGAACCGTACGGCTTCGAGCGCTATGAGCTGTCCTCGATGACGGTCCTCGAGACGATCGCGCTGTTCGCACAGGCGGAGTGTATCGTCACACCACACGGTGCCGGGTTGACGGACCTCATCCACACCGAGGACGTCTCCGTGGTCGAACTGATGCCCGCTAATCGGGTCAACGGCGTCTACTACATGGTGACAAAGCAGGTCGATGGCTGGTACAGCTACGTCTCCTGTGAGACGACCGGCGGCGACGTCACGGTCGACCTCGGCTACCTCGAGCGGCTGGTCGAACTCGCCTTGGATCGGGACTCGGTGGGGCAGATCGGCTAACCCGGCGGTCACGATCCCGTGAACTGGTGGCGGCCAAAACCGGGGTTCCCTACCGGTTCAACCGACAGACGGTGATGTTGTCCCAGTCGGCGAACAGTTCCTCGAGCGACCGGCTGGACCGTTCGTTCGTAGCGGGTTCGCCGTCTTCTTCCCCCGTCGTGTCTTCGTCGTCTTCTTCCCCCGTCGTGTCCTCGCCGTCGTCACCATCACCGTCGGCGGCGGTCTCTTCGATGATCTCTTCGACGGTCATTTCCTCACCGTCGAGTTCGACCCACATCACGTCGGGCTGGTCGATCTCGATACTCGTGATCGGCCCATCGACGAGGTATGCGTCGCCGAACCCTCCTCCGGTGAGAGAAGAGACGCTGTAGACGCCATCTTCCTCGTCGACCGTCTCGCGATCGGCGGCGACACGAGCGCCCGACGGACTCTCGTAAGGCGCTTCGGTAGGGGTGAGTTCGCCCTCGGCGACGAGTTCGTACTCGGCAGAGACGGCCTCTGGCTCGGTAACGAGCGCGAGCAGGTGTTCGTCCGTCTCGCCGTCGTCCTCGTCGTCGACTTCCCACGAGCCGACGCCCTCGAGATCCTCGAAGGCGAACTCGTGGTCGTTGACCGTCGCGGTCAGTTCCCCATCGGCCTCGACATCCGTCACTGCACCGGTGAGGGAGAAGTCGTCGACGTAGCCACCGACGTATCCCTCAACGACGAACTCGTCGCCGTCGGTCGAGACCGTATCGCGGTACGGGTCGTCGTCGTTCGTGTCGGCGTATTCGCCGGCTTCCGCTTCGCCCTGTCCGACGATCCGGTACTCGACGATTTCGTTCGTGAGGCCCCCACGAAGTTCGACGTGGTTCCGCTCGTCGTCCGCCCAGACGTCCTCGATGGCGATATCGTCCTCCTCTTCGCCCGTCGGCGAACTCGAGGCCGAACCGGATGCCGCCTCTTCGGGGGACAGTGGCACACCGTCGATCTCGGCCGGGTCGGTTCGCGGTGTCCGGTCGACGGAGGATCCGTAAATCCGTGCACCGCTGGCGTGGGTTCCCGTGCTATCGAAGTACGAATCCTCGACCGTCACTTCAGCACTGCGACCTTTCCTCCAGGCGCTGGCACCCGCGACGACGGCTCCCGGCGACCCGTTCATCACGTCACAGTTTCGCACCTCGGTGTGTTCGTAATACCCCCAGAACGGCCGTGCGTTCGGCGCGGCGGTGTTGGCGTGGTCACCGTCGAGGATACAGTTTT
>LKNC01000129.1 GCA_001564255.1 Natrialbaceae archaeon Tc-Br11_E2g1 | reverse complement strand
TGCTGAACACTGCTGAAAATAGGAACGGTGTCGCTACTCGGAGTTCTAGACTTCGTCGTCCATCTCGTCGTCTTCGTCGTCTTCGTCGTCCATCTCGTCGTCTTCGTCATCCATCTCGTCGTCTTCGTCATCCATCTCGTCGTCCATCTCGTCGTCTTCGTCATCCATCTCGTCGTCCATATCGTCGTCTTCGTCATCCATCTCGTCGTCCATATCGTCGTCTTCGTCATCCATCTCGTCGTCCATATCGTCATCTAGCGGGTCGTCATCCTCGTCATCTACTGGGTCGTCATCTACTGGGTCGTCCTCGTCGTCCGCTTCATCCGCACAGCCGGCGATGAGTACTGCACTCGTGGTTCCTACGGCCGCTATCAGTTTGCGTCGACTGAGTCTACGGTGAGACATGTGTCTCTCGCTATTACAGTTCGAAACCTGTCATTGGGGCCTGCACCTGCCGTACGTTAATATCCAGTCACGAATCCTATACGAACCGATGTCTTCCCGTACAGTGAGAAATTCGGTTCGCGATGACCGACACGACCTCGAGGCGTGAGTACGCGGTTCGTCTTCGACTGACGAGTGGGACGTCCACTGTCGTCGTCAGAACCCGGTTTCGGGTTCAGGTACTTTCATGTCGCCTCGCTTCTACGTGGCGGATATGAGCCAGGCGACGCTGTCCGATCGACCTTATTTGAACTCGAATCTCTTCTCCGGACACTATCTCACCGAGAAGATCCAGAGACTCGAGGCCTGGGGGTGTGACGAAGACGCGGAGAACGCCCGTGAGGACTTGCGGATGCTGTGGGACGCCGAGAAGAACCTGGTCGACGGCTACAACGAAGACCAGTTGATCGACACCTGGATCACGAACGTCCTCCGGACGCTCGGCTACGACACGATGTCCGAGGTCTCGCTTCCGGACGATCACGGGTTCGTCGATCGACTCCTGTTCCGGGACGAATCCCGGCGACGCGAGGCCACGAAACACCGCCAGACAAGTGCCGACCAGACGGAACTGTTCGCCCACGGATCGTCGATCCTCGAGGCCAAACAGTGGGACGCATCCTTTCGGACGAAATTCGACGAGGGTCGACCCTACCGCAACGCCTCCCACCAGATCAAACACTACTTAGAGAAGACCCCGAGTGACGTCGAGTGGGGAATCCTGACCAACGGACGAAAGTGGCGACTGTACGGGACCAGAGACTACGAGACCGAGACCTACTACGAGGTCGATCTCCCCGAACTGCTCGAGTCCGGCTCCCTCGAGGACTTTAAGTACTTCTACGTGCTCTTCCGGCCGGCGGCGTTCGAGTCCGTCTCGGGGGAAACCCTCCTCGATCGGGTGTACACCGAAAGCGAGACCGCAGCCCAGGAGTTAGGGGAGGACCTCCAGGACAACGTCTTCACCGCCCTGCGGGTGCTCGGGCGTGGGTTCGTCGAGACCAACGACCTCGGGATCGATCCCGACGACGAGGCCGCACTGGCGGAACTGAAAGAGCAGTCGCTCGTGGTCCTCTACCGGCTGATGTTCGTCCTCTATGCCGAATCGCGGGGCCTGATCCACCCAGAGAGTACCGACGCCGTCGGGGAGTACGAGGAGAACTTCAGCCTCGATTCCCTGCGTCTGGAGATCCACGAGGAGATCGGCGAGGTCGATTCCGGGTTCGAGAGCTACAGCGAGTACTCCACGACGATGTGGAGCCGCCTCGAGGACCTCTTTCGACTCATCGACGAGGGCGAGGAGTCGCTGGGGATTCCGCCGTACAACGGCGGCCTCTTCGATCGGGAGAGCCACGGGTTCCTTTCGGAAAACGCGGTGAGCAACCGGTATCTCGCCGAGGTCATCTACCGGATTTCGACGACCGAAAACGACGAGGGACGGTACGTCCTCGCCGACTACGCCGACCTGGATACCCGCCACCTCGGCAGCGTCTACGAGGGACTGCTCGAGCACCAGTTCCGGATCGCACCCGAGGAGTACGCCGCGGTCGAAGCCGAGGGCGGGCAAGTCTGGAAGCCAGCGACGGAGGTGTCGGTCGCCGAGTCGGTCGAGGAGGTGTCCGAGGGGAGCCTCTACGTCGTCAACGACGAGGGCGAACGCAAGGCCACGGGGGCGTACTACACCCCCGACTACGTCGTGACCTACATCGTCGAGGAGACCGTCGACCCCTTACTCGCCGAGATCCGCGAGGATCTCGAGTCACAGGGCTTCGAACCCGGCACCCACGAGTATCTCGGGGCCTTCTATCGGCGGGTAAAGTCCCTCAAGATCTTAGACCCCGCGATGGGGAGTGGCCACTTCCTGACCCGGGCGACGAGTTACGTCGCAAAGCAGGTGATGGACGAGGTCCGCGAACTCGAGGAAGCGACGGCCTTCGACGAACAGCGGGTCCGTCGTGACGTGGCAAAGGAGTGTATCTACGGCGTCGACCTCAACGGGATGGCCGTCGAACTCGCGAAGCTCTCGATGTGGCTCGAGACTCTGGCAGCCGACCAGCCTCTTGCCTTCCTCGATCACCACCTCAAGGCGGGCAACTCGCTGGTGGGCTCGGACGTGACCGAGGTGCTCTCGAACGAGTCAACGGAAAACGACGGCGGCCAGCTCACCCTCCAGCAGTCGTTTTCCCGGGTGCGAGAACGTACCTTAGATCACGTGATGGACCGAATGCAGGAGTTACTCGAGATCGACAACGAGACCCTAGCGGACGTCAAGTCGATGGAGGAACTGTACGAGGACGTCCGCAGTGATCCCTTCTACGGGCGGCTGTTCGAGTTGACGAACGTCCACACGGCAGAACGCTTCGACCTCGAGGTCCCCGACGGGGCCTACGAACGGATGGCAGGGGCCATCGACGACGACGCGGCGTGGGCCGAGATCAGCGAGGAACCGTGGTTCCAGACCGCCCAAGCGATGAGCGACGAGGAGGCGTTTTTCCACTGGGAACTCGAGTATCCGGAGGTCTTCTTCAACGTGGATGGGGAGAAACTCGAGGATGCTGGGTTCGATGCGGTGGTTGGGAACCCACCCTATGTGAAATTTAGAACCATCAGAAGATCTAATACTGACTTAGTCGAGTATGCCAAATCACAATATCATACTTCGACAGGTCGGTTTGATCTATATGCTCTGTTTGCAGAGAAGGCTATAGCATTGTCTACCCAATCGAACGTGGGATATATCCTACCAAGTAGATTTTTCGAATCGCAAGCAGGGAGGGGGCTTCGGAAACTACTACAAACAGAGAAAAATCTCCGAAAAATTATTGATTTCGGACAGTACCAAGTATTCGATAGTGCAATCACCTACACATGTCTGCTGTTTTTAGGAAAGAGTAATTCAGTTCATTACTCCGAAGTTTCCGACTACAATCTCACGAAAGAATTATTAAATGAGCTTGCTTTCAGCGAGATTCCCATTGATGAACTTGACAGCGGTGGGTGGGTTCTATCTGGCCCGATGGAACGGCAGGTGATGGGGAAAATGGAGGAGAGCAGTGTCAAGCTTGGGGACTTATCTGAATACATCTCTGATGGCATCCATTCTGGTGATAACAAAGTGATGATTGTCAAGGTTGAGCAGTGGGGTGATGAGTACCATACTGTCCGCTCTAGGCTAAATGACCGTCAATACCAGATTGAATCGGATATCGCCCGTCCAATTCTCGGTGGTAATGGAATTAATAGATATGGTACGACTGAAACAGATTCTGCAATTATTTATCCGTATCAAACTGATTCAGAAGAGACGACAGTAATTCCCGAATCGGAATTAGCAGAAAAGTATCCGCAGTGTTATCAGTATCTATCCGATTTTCGGGAGCGATTAGAGAACCGGGGTTCGGATGGTATGAATTATCACACGTGGTATTCGTTATGGCGTCCCCGTGAGAAGAGACTCTGGGAAAGTGAAAAGTTGTTTGCACCTAAGATTTGCCAGAAGCCGGAATTCACAATTGACGACAAAGGCGGAGTGTATGTGAAAGATTCCGTGTATGGAATTGTACCAGAGGACAATACGGGATCTGTCCGTCCCTTGCTCGTGGCCACTCTCAACAGCACTCCTGCATGGTTCTATATTTATCTCACTGCACTTGTCCAAGAGGGAGACTTTCGGCAAACTTCAGCGTCGTTTCTTTCATCAATACCGATTCCAGAACAAGAGCCGAAAGCCGAGATAACTCCCCAGATATTCCGCGAACTCGTTGAAGAATATATCGACACAGGTGAAAAGCCCGAAGTAGAGTCTCAAACGGCATTCTTATCATTTTTGGGTCGGCTAATGCTAGAACTACACCACGAACGGGATGGCTTAAATATTCATCTTCTTGATTACATCCAGCCATACTCTGATGGCCCGACCCTCTCCGACATCGGCCTCGCCCAGCCCCCACAAGGCGCGGCCGACTCCCCACTCACCGACACCGCCGAGGACCTCGAGAACCTCCGGGTCGGCACCTGCGAAATCGTCCGTGAGTCCCCCACCAGCCTCGAGATCCGCCTCTCCGCCCGTTACAAGCCCGAAAACGAGGACAGCGAGACGCGACCGAAGGGAGGGTCTCGGAACGCTCGAGCGGGCGACGCCCGCGAGAGGCTCGAGACCGACCGCTGGGGCTACACCGAAACCGACCCCCTCCCCGCCCTGCGGCTCTCCGATTTGGACGACCTCGAGGCCGACCTCATCGAGGCGTTCGTCCCCGTCGCAATCGAGGAGGCCGGCGGCTTCGCGAACTTCCGGGAGACGGCGACCAAGACGAACTCGCTCGTGGATCGCCTGCGGAAGCTCACGCTGCCCGCACTCGAGGACGTCCGTGGGGGGGTAGAGAGCTACCTCGAGACGAGAGCACGGGCGGAGGAGTTAGAGGCGAAAATCGAGAAGACCGACACGTTGATCGACGAAATCGTCTACGAGCTGTATGGGTTGACCGAGGAGGAAATCGAGATCGTGGAGGAAGCGGTCGAGGGGTGATCGCGGTATGTCGAGCCGTAACCCAGATGGACTCAAATCCGAACTGGAGGAGATCGACTTCTCCGGAGAGCCTGAACAACTGTCTGAGCTACGAGCAGAAGCCCGTGAAACGGTCACTACTCAAAAAGAGACGTTAAACGACATCGATACGAAGGCCAGCAAGATACTGCGTCTCAATATCGCCGTAATCGGGATCCTCGTTTCCGGACTTTCCATCGGGACACAGATCGGATCCGGTACAGAATCCGACCTCACGAGCGTCGAACCGTTCGTAAACGTCTACACAACACTCGGGATCGGGGCATTAGTTCTCTCGACAGCGTTCGCCGCAATGACGTATACGGCCTCGGAACTCGACATCGGCGTTAGCTCCGAGAATCTCACTGATCTACTCAGGGCTGATTTCGATAACCGAGAAACCGAGGAACTACTCTTGAAGAACTATATTATGCGGATTAACTTTAACCGGAGTACCAACGTTCGGAACATACCCCTCATCCAATTAACGATCATACTCGTCGTCCTAGCTATCGTTTCGTTCGTGCTGGGAATCTATCGAGGGATCATTGGACCAGTTCCGTGGTGGCTCCTCATCGGTGCCGGCCTTCTGATCGCGGGTGTAGTAGCTGTTTCAGGGTTAATAAAACAATCCCGTCGAGCCATCCGCGACATTAGGGAGTGGCACTAACCCAAGGATTAATCCATTGGGGCAGATAACACTTGGACATGAACAAGGAACAAGAAGAAAACTCGGATAAGGAGCGAGCGCGGGCGAGTCTCCTTAGCGGCGGCGAACGCGTTGCAAAAGGCCGGCAACGCGACGGATAAACACACCGCACGGGCGACAATCCGGAACGGGAATAACCGGGAATCCGAGCGAGAGATGCGCCAGGACCCAGAAGAGAGTTGGGAACTGTACAACGCACTCGCCGACGGGCCACACGAATCCGAGGACGAGTAGTCACAGTTTCTTATTTTCCCTCGGAACGATAAACGGTAGCGTATCAGTACCCAGGTCGAGATCCTCTACGGACTCTTCCAAACTCGAGGCCGACCCGATCGAGGCGTTCGTCCCCCTCGCGATCGAGGGGAGTCCGGCTCCCGCGCCTCGAGCCACTCGAGGACGGCCACCCATCCCCGTGGGCCACGGGCGCAGTCGAGCGGCCGACGTGGCCGGTCGGGACCTCGAGGTCGTTCCATCCGTCGATCCGCACGTCGTCGTTCAGCGGGGCGATCAGTTCGTCGACGGGGCGAGGCTCTCGACCGCCGACTCGGGGACGGTCCCGTCGTCGTTCCAGCCCCGGGCGTCGTAGTAGTTCCCGATGGCCGCCTCGAGGTCCGGGAGGTCGTAGGGCAGGCCGTCGTCCTCGTGGTCGATCCCGCGCTGGTTGTTGAAGTGACGCTCGAGGGTGACGGTCCGTTCGCCGACCGCGAGCAGCTCTTCGAGGTCGGCGTCGAACAGCGCCTCGAGGCGGTCGTCAGTGAGGTAGCTCGCGCCGAACTCACAGACGATCCCCGAATCACGGAGGGCGTTGCGGTGTTCCTCCTCGATGAGACGGTCGACCTTCCCGAGGGTGCCCTCGGGGTCGAGTTCGCCGCGGTACTCGGGGACGAGCAGTCCGGCGTAGAGGTGGTCCGCGCCGCGATTGGAAACGGCATAGGAGAGGCCCTGACCGTGGAGGACCCGCCCGTCGTGGGCGGCGAACTCCATGCCTTTTACCGTCCAGTCGTCGACGCCCAGATCGTCGTGACAGCGGGCGACCCCCTCCGCGAGCGTGTCGCCGACCCCCTCCCGACGTGCGATCTGTTCGGTCAGTTCCTGGGCGAGTTCGGCGTTGCCGAAGTCGTCGACGCTCTCGAGGTAGGCGGCGACGGTGACACCCGCCGAGATCGTGTCCATCCCGAGAGTGTCACAGAGTTCGTTCGCTCTCATCACATCGACGAGATCGCCGACACCCTGCAGGGAGCCATACGCGTAGACCGTCTCGAACTCGGGCCCTTCGGTCTCGACGCCCGACTCCTCGTCTCTGGTCGGGAGTTTGCAGGCGTACGCACAGACCGAACAGGCACCTTTCTCGTATTTTTTCTCCTCGACGGCGCTGCCGCCGATCGACTCGACGTGCTCGAACTCCATCTCCGCGAAATACCGGGTCGGCAGCGAGAAATTGTCGTTTCTGAACACCGTACTCCCCGTCGTCCCCTGACGTCGCATCAGGTCGTCCGAGGTCGCGGCCTCGCGGTGGACCGTCATCTCCGGTGGATTCGGAATTTCGAGGTCCGGACTCGACGCTCCCTCGAAGGTGATACACTTGACCCCCTTCGAGCCGAGCACCGCGCCGAGGCCGCCGCGGCCGAAGGCCCGCGAGTCGAAGGTCATCACCGAGGCAAAGCGCACGAGGTTCTCGCCTGCGGGCCCGATCGAGATGACGTGTTCGGGGCCGATGTCACGGGTTTCCTCGAGGTACGCGGACACCTCGGGGACGGTCGCGCCCTCGAGGTCGGGCACGTCCTCGAACTCGACCCCCTGGTCTGTGACGTGGATCGCGAGGAGGTCGTCGCTCTCGCCGACGAGTTCGAGCACGGAAATGCCGGTGTCGACGAAGTTCCGCGAGAGGTAGCCCCCGGCGTTCGTGGAGGCCAGTCCGTCGGTCAGCGGCGAGAGGGCGGTCATGTTCATCCGCCCGGTAAAGGACATTCGGCTCATCTGCAGGGGTCCCGTCGAGAGGTACGCTCGGTTTTCCGGACCGAACGGATCGGCGTCGAACGGGACGCGGTCGTGGGCGAGTGCGGTCGCGACCGCTCGACCACCGACGTAGGTCTGTAAGACGTCGTCGATATCCGTCTCGGTCGTCGTGCGCTCTCCGACGTCGACAGTGAGAAGTGGACCGTGAGCGTGGAGCATACCCCCGGTAAACGGTGACCGGACCTTATACTATCGGTTCGAAACCCTGGCGGGTTTTCGCCC
>LKNC01000128.1 GCA_001564255.1 Natrialbaceae archaeon Tc-Br11_E2g1 | reverse complement strand
GCGCTGTGTATCTTGCACGCGGATCTTGACAAGAGTCGGATAGACAGACCGTGGGAAGTTTTCTATGACACGCTCTTACACGATCCGTATCAGGCCGGCTACGTGAGCTCCCTGCTCACCGCCTCGAGGACGTCGGTCGCTCGCTTTACCGCAGCGCCGTTTTCTACGAACACGAGCGTCCGCGGTGGCGTCGTCGCTTTCGGGCGGGCACGCAGGTCGACGTCCGCTGCGGCCTCGAGGGCGGTCCTCGGCTCGAAACCGAGTTCCAGCCGAACGCGGTCGGGGTGGACGAACACCCGGGCGAGGCGGTCGCCGTCACGGGAGACGTCGTAGGCCCGGGCCCCGTCCTCGGTCGGGTCGACGTCCCTGTCGGCGTCGACCACAGATACGCGAGCGAGTTCGCCGTCCTCCCGTCCCTCGAGTTCCGAGGCCAGCAGCTGTGCGATCCGGCGGCCGTCGGTGATCCGGTCTTCGACCATACGCTCCCTTTCGGCCCGCCCGGTTAATCGTCTTCGTCCTCGAGCAGCGCCGACCGGGCGACGGGGACGAGTTCGGAGACGTCGACGCCCTGTCGGCGGGCGTAGATCACGGCTGCAGTCTCGATCGTGACTCCCAGTTCCCCCTGCAGTGAGTTGATCGCGCCGACGGCCTCGTGTTTCTCGAGTCCCTTCGAGACGAGGGTATCGAGGACGCGTTCGAACGCCGACCGTTCACACAGGAGGTCCTCCCCGGGGACGAACCCCTCGGGAATCTCGACCGTCGACGGGTCGAAGGTGACGAGGAGGTCGGCATCCTCGCGTTCTAACAGTCTCTCCGCCGTGGCGATGTCGACGAGGCGTTTCGACTGATCGGGGGTAAACCAGTCGCGCTCGAGTGAGAGGGCGACGACGAACTCGTTTTCGCGGATGCGGTGGGTTCCCCTCCGTTTAAACGGCGCGGCGACGGCGACGCGGAGGCTCATCGACGAGGACTCTCTGAGGCGGAAAGATAACGGTGGCGATGCCGGATGATTCATACTGTGTGAAGATTCTCGGCTCCTTTCAAGACGGCGAGCGAAGCGAGCCGTTCAGTCGGAGGCGTGGCCACCGCGGTCGGCCCGGGACGGTGGCGGGAACTCCGCCGGCGTTGGCTCGGGTTCGGGTGCCTCGGGAAGCACGCACCTGTCGAGTTCGCTGTTGACGTGTTCGTACTGGCCGGGGGTGTTCGCGAGGGGATGGGCGGGGTTCTGGTCGCTCGCGATGCGCGCTGCACGGACCTCCCCGAAGCCGGTCAGACGAGCGCGGATCCCCCGCCAGTGGTTCCCACTCGCCGGTGGAACCGAGAACGGGCGCGGTGGCTCCCAGTCGGGATGGCTCCTCGCGAGGACGGCGTTGTTGACGTTGCTCGCCAGCCCGTCGTGGTCGATCAGGATGCCGATGCGGGCATCGGGAGGCGCTCGAGCCGCCAGAACGTCGAGTCCGAGATGGAGTGCCCGGTACTCGGCGACGTTGTTGTCAGGTGGGGTGTCGACCGTCGCGATACGGGCGACGCGGGTGCCATCACGTGTTTCGATCACGGCCCCGAGCCCGCCACCGGACTCCCTGAACGAGCCGTCCGTGGCGACGTAGAAGTCCCGGTGGTGGGTTCGAGGGGGGTGGGCGATGTGAGGAGTAGGCGACTCGTCGAACAGGTCCCGCAGGGCGGGGCGGCCGTGGGCGGCCATGCCAGGCGCTAAGCCCCATACCTACTTAATCGTTCTGTCGGCGCTAACGTATGCCACGGAGACGCGTGCGTCCGACACCGCGTCAGTCACCGGGGCGGAGACGTTTCGAACCGACTAACCGGACGGGGTCGAAAGTCGGCCTCGTGAGCAGCTATCGAAGCGTCGGACTGTTCCTCGCGCTGGCGGCGATCTGGGGGACGGCGTTCGTCGCCATCGACGCCGGCCTCGAGCACTTCCCGCCGGTGCTTTTCGCCGCGTTGCGCTACGACATCGCGGGGGTGTTCATGCTCGCATACGCGGTCTACGCCGTCGACGACCCGTTCCCGCGGGGCACTGCACAGTGGACGACCGTCGCTGTCGGCGCGACGCTGTTGATCGGCACCTATCACGCGTTCCTGTTCGTCGGCCAGCAACACACGACTGCCGCCGCGGCTGCCGTCGTGGTGAGTCTCTCGCCCGTGTTGACGACCGGGTTCGCACGGGCGCTCGTTCCGTCCGACGCCCTCTCCCCGGTGGGCGTACTCGGCGTCCTGGTCGGGCTCGTCGGCGTCGGCGTCATCGCCCGGCCGGACCCGGCGAACCTGCTCGCGGCCGACGTCGTCGGGAAACTGCTCGTCTTCTTCGCGGCGGCTTCCTTTGCGTTGGGGAGCGTCCTCACCCGCCGCATCGACGCCGGCATGCCCATCGAGACGATGGAAGCCTGGTCGATGCTCGGCGGCGCACTCCTGATGCACCTCCTCAGTGTCGCCTTGGGAGAACCGGTCGACGTGTCGACCTGGACCCATCCCGAGGCCCTCGGAGCACTCGCTTACCTCGCGCTCGTCGCCAGCGCACTGGGATTTTTGCTGTACTTCGCGTTACTCGAGCGTCTCGGGGCCGTCGAGATCAACATGGTTTCGTACGTCGCACCCGTCTTCGCCGCCGTCTTCGGCTGGCTCTACCTCGGTCAGGTCGTCGACACGGCGACCGTCGCCGGCTTCGCCCTCATCGCGGTCGGTTTCCTCCTCGTCAAACGCCGTAGCATTCACGAAGAGTTCGCGGGCAGAAGGGAGAACGCGTAGCGGGACTGTCAGCGCCGATACGAGCGACCGACGTAGAGAGCGAGGAGGTTCACCGCGAGCAGTCCGAGAAAGGCCCCGGTCTCACCGGCGGTCGCGAGCCCCCTGGCGAGCAACGGGACGTACAGGAACGGCAAGACGACCGCCGACCAGAAACTCGTCGCCCGGATCGGCGTCGCCAGCGGGGGGACGATACGCTCTAAGAGCCCGCGGGGGGTCTGTGCGTCCGGCGGCGTTGACCCGTCGTGGGTCGGTGAGTGAGATGACATGGAACACCTACTGACGGTTCAGTTCACCCACAATCAGCCACATATAGCCCACCAAGCGTTTCAGGGAGTTCGGACCGTTTACCCGAGTAAGGCACACTCAAACTGAGTTAACGACCGTTCTAGACCGTGCTTTAGACGGTTTCGGCGGGTGCGTGCCCTCGAGAGACGGGCGGGGTACGGGCGAGCGCCGGAGCGTCTGCGACCGTCCGGGGACGGGTGAGATGTGGACTTCGCCACGATCAGTGGGGCCCCGACCTATCTTCTAACAGCGAGAGAATCCCGTCGTTTACGACGGGCGTGAATCGCGTCACTCCACGACGCAATCCACCAACTACAAACCAGCAAAAACTTAACCCGACACAAACCATTAACTTATAGCGAATCGTAGCATCAAGTGCAATTCGCGGGGAGAGAGCCCAGGTGAGAAACCACTGGTCGATGACTCGCCGCGACGCGGGGCTCACGTGGCAGAGCCACCAAGACACCATCGAGAAAAAGGGATTACCGCTTCGAGAGACGGGCTCCCGATGACAACACGTAGTCTAGCAGTCTGTGACTGCGGGGGCGACGTGGACGACCTCGACGGCGCACACGTCTTGAAACCTCAACTCGGTTTGTAGACCGAGTGTTCCACCCGTGGTGGAAGCCCCGGCGTGAACGCCGGGCGAGGATGTCACTACTCTCAGACGCCACAACCGGGCGGTACCCACCACCTGCCGTGATTTTCGAAGACCGATCCGCACGCGGTCAGGTCCGGTCAAAGCGCACCCAGAGATAGTAACTCGAGACCAGCCCCGCCCCGAACACCGTGAGTCCGGACCACAGGAGACGGGAGGGGCTGTACTCGAGGTCGAGGCCGTCGACCCTGCTCGCGTCGAAAAAGACCGTCGCCGGCAACAGCGACCAGCAGACGAACACGCCGATCGCACCGGCGAGCGAGAACATCGAGGCGTATCCAGGCGAGACGATCGGGCCGATCGAGAGGACGAGCAGGGAACAGAACCAGCCGACGGTCGGGAGCGCTACGACCAGCCACGTCGGCGTCGCGGCGATTCCGGGGGACCCCACGTTTCCGACGTCCGCCTCGAGGAGGTCCGTCACCTCGAGGGCGACGACGAGGTCGGCGAGGTCTCGGCCGCTCAACAGCCGGACCGACGGTCGGGTGGGCGTGATCCCCTTCGCCTCCGCCGTCGTCGTCGCGAGGACCACCTCCTCGGCGCGGGTGGTCTCGAGGAGGGCCTCGAGGTCGTCGGCGTCGGGATCGACGGGATGGATCTCGACGGTCTCGCCGTTCGAATCGGTCGCCAGCGCGACGCCGTCGACGACCGTGACGGTATACCCCTGCCGACGCCACAGGTCCGCGAGAAACCCACGGAACTCCGCCGTCTCGAGGTCGCGGATGCGGTCGTGGATCCGTCGTTTCTCCGACCGGTCGTCCATGTGCGGAGATGGCGGATCGGTGACTTGAGCGTTTTGGGGCGGGAGCTACGCGGTCTCACAGAAGTTGTGGGTCGCGAAGACCTGCCCGTCGTCGGTCAGGTAGACCCCGACGCCGCCCCGGTCCCAGGAGTCACTGAGCATCGCCTCCCGGTGGGGTGGGGAGTCCATCCACTGTTCGACCAGTCCCTCGGCGAGCTGGTCTGGGGTCTCGTGACGGGTCACTTCGTCGCTCGAGTCCGACCTGACCTCCCGGTCGACCCAGGTCATCGCGATGTTCTCCCCGTAGGCCCGACAGTAGTCACCGACCTCTGTAAAGCGGTCGAACGGGCCCTCCCCGTCGGGGTTCGTGTGATCGAAGTACTCCCGCTCGTGGAGGTCCTGGCTGTGTGCCCGCGAGACGGAGGCGACGGTGCCGTCCCACTCGAGGGGCTCTAGGCCGTCCTCGGCCCGGCGTTCGTTGACCTCAGCGTGGACGAAGTCCTCGACGGGGTCGGAGTCGATCGTTCCGGCACTCGCGTCGTACCCGGACTCGTTCGGATCGGCCGGATCGACCTGGTCGGGGTCTCGGTCACCGGCCGGCGGCGGCTCCTCGAACTGGACCGGTGACGTCGGATCATCGATTTCGACGTCGTCGACCTCCTCGAGTGCGTGGGGTGCGAGGAGGGCCGCCCCGACGACGACGGCGGCGAGGACGAACACTGCGAGCAGAAAGCGGACGACAGCGAACAGTCCACGTTCCGTCCGGGGGGACCTACCACCTACCATTCACGGGTAGTTAGGACCTCGAAACAAAATCACTCGCGTTCGTTCGCGCCACCTGAGACCGTTTCGTCGCCGAAGATAGTCTCGTGAAACCCAACGACGAGACCCGGGACGACGGCCATAAACAGGTGTTCCTCGAGGGGGATCCCCGCGACGTCTATCCCCGTCCTGAGTTTGATGTCGAAGACGCCGACCTCGAGTGTGTACCGATCCCAGAGGTAGGCGATGGGGTACAACGCGAGGATCGTGACGGCGGCCCGGCGGAGTGCACCGGCACGCCGGAGCAAGAAAACGGCGACGGCTCCCCAGAACAGTTCGGTCATGAGATAGGTATACCGCCCGAAGACGCTGATGTCGACTCCCATACGGGGGAGTTGACGTCGACGGTCAAAAAAGCACGTTATATTTGTCTGACGCTTTCGTGCGGTAGCTTAAATACTGTCGCGGGAGAAACCCCCCGCAGAACCATGGATATTGCTGATATTGCTACCACGGAGTACGTCGAAGTCGACACGGGCACTCGCATGGGGAAGGTCCGCTCTACGTTCGAGAACGGGAACCCGAAGGGGATCATCGTCACCAACGACTCGGAGTATGCAGGCGTCATCAGCGAGCGGGAGGTCCTCCAGTCTCACGTCGAGGACGACGCGAAGGTCTCGGCGCTGATCAAGCCCAGTCGCACCGATCCGGTGCCGAAGATCGATCGTCACGAGGGCGTCCGTGAGGCCGCCCGGATGCTCATCGAAGGTAACGCCCGGGTCGCCCCCGTCTTCGAGAACGGTGACCTCTACGGCGTCGTCAGCGGCGACGCCATCCTCGAGGCCGTTCTCGAGAATCTAGACGCGATCACCGTCGCGGACGTCTACACCGACGACCCCGTCAGTCTCCGGGAAAGCGACGGCATCGGGAAGGCGATCAACCACCTGCGCGAACACGGCATCTCCCGGATCCCCGTGGTAAACGAGAACGGCTACCTCACGGGCGTCGTGACGACCCACGACATCGCCGACTTCGTCATCCGACAGGACCACAAGACGACCACGGGCGAACGCGTCGGCGACACCGACCGGATGCTCGACGTCCCCGTCTACGACATGATGAACAGTCCCGTCGCGACCGTCGACGTCGATGCAACGGCTCGGGAAGCCGTCTCCCGAATGCTCGAGAACGATTACGGCGGCCTGGTCGTCACGCCCGACGACGACCGGATCGTCGAGGGCGTCATCACGAAGACAGACGTCCTGCGTGCGCTGACCTACACCGAACGCGAGCACATGGACGTCCAGATCACGAACATCTCCCTGATCGACAACACGATCACCCGCGAGTCGATCACCCAAAGCATCGAAGACGTCGCGGACAAGTACGCCCGGATGCAGGTGTTCCACGCCCACGTTCGCTTCCACGAGCACAAGGAGAGACTGCGCGGGACGCCCCTGATCCAGTGTCAGATCCGCCTGCGGACCAACGAGGGACAGATCGCCGGCTCCGGGGAAGGCTACGGCGCGGAGAACGCCTTCCGGGTCGCACTCGACAAACTCGAGCGGAACGTCCTGGAGCTGAAAGGCGTCCAGAGCGACGAGGAGTACCGCGGACAGCTCCTGCGGAAACTGAACGAACTGTAGCCGGCTCCGGCGCTTCTCGAGGCCGCGACTTTCCGGGACGTCACCGCCGTCGAGCGGCGAGTAACGCGACCGTGATCGCGACGAGTGTGGCCCCGACGCCGAACCCGGGGAGGCCGTCATCTCTCTCCGTCAGTGTGACCGTCACCGGTTCGACGCCGTCGGATTCGACCGACCCGGTCGTCGTCGCGTTCGTCTCGTACTCCTCGGCCGTCGCCTCGACGGTGTAGACTTCACCACCGGGGACGGTGACCTCGAGGTCGCCGTCCGTTCCGGTCGTCTCCGCGGCCTCGAAGTGCGCTTCGTCCCGTTCGACCGAGACGGTCGCCCCGTCGATCGGCTCGCCGGCTTCGTCCTCGACGGTGACCTCGAGGGTTCCGTCACCCGACAGCGCGATCGACTCGAGCGTGTGCGGTCCACGCTCTTCGGCCGTCACCGATCGGTCTTCGTCGAGGTAGCCCTCGGCGTCGGCCGTCAGGTCGTACTCGCCGACGCTCGGAACGCTCTCGACGGTGTAGCTCCCGTCGGCGTCGTGCTCACCCGGGTACGTCCCCTGTTCGCCGCCGACCTCCACTTCCCCGTCGGTGATCGGCGTCCCGAAGTGGGCGTCCTCGAGGTCGACCTCGATGGCCGCGTCCCCGGCGAGTGACAGCTCCAGCGACCCGAGGTCGTCACTCGAGGCCGACACCGCGTCGGACCCTGTCTGATACCCGTCAGCACTCGCCTCGAGGGTGTAGCTCCCCCCACCGGGGACGGTGATCTCGAGGGCACCCTCGGCGTCGGTCTCCCCGGGGGCGGTAAACGCCTTCCCGTCCTCGCGTTCGACCGTGGCGGTGGCTCCGGATATCGCGCTCCCGGTCACCCCGTCGTCGACCGCGAGGGCGATTTCGGCGTCCCCGGCGAGTTCGATCGGTTCCTCGAGGGTCGTCTCTCCCGGCTCCGGGACCGGGACGGTCGTTCCGTCCTCGAGGTAGCCCTCGGCGTCGGCCGTCAGGTCGTACTCGCCGACGCTCGGGACGTTCTCGACGGTGTAGCTCCCGTCGGCGTCGTGCTCACCCGGGTACGTCCCCTGTTCGCCGCCGACCTC
>LKNC01000127.1 GCA_001564255.1 Natrialbaceae archaeon Tc-Br11_E2g1 | reverse complement strand
GCCCCGCGGGACGGAGATCAAGGGGCCGATCGCCCGCGAAGTCGCAGAGCGCTTCGGAGCAATCGCGAGTACAGCTACGATGATCGTATGAGCCGACAACCACGCAAACAGCGAAACGAGACGGAGAGTGCCCCGCTGCACCAGCGACACGCACAGCTCCACGCCACGCTCGCAGACGACCTCCGCGAGGAGTACGACCGCCGACGCACCCGCGTCAACGCGGGCGACACCGTCGAGGTCATGCGCGGCGACTTCGCCGGCGAGGAAGGCGAGGTCGTCCGAGCGGATCTCGAGGACGGCGTCGTTCACGTCGAAGACGTCACCGTCGAGACGGCGGACGGGGAGGAAGTTCCCCGTCCGGTCGACGCCTCGAACCTCCGGATCACGGAACTCGACCTCGAGGACGAGCGGCGTGAGACACGCCTCGAAGGTGATAACGAATGAGTAACCACCAGAAGCGACTTTCGGTACCGAAATCCTGGCCGGTCGAACGCAAGACCGACACCTTCACCGTCAAAGCCGGCGCCGGCCCACACGGTGAGGACGGCGTTCCGCTGCTCATCCTGCTGCGGGACGTCTTGGAGTACGTCGACTCCCGGAAGGAAGCGCGCTATGCGCTTTCAGAGGACGGCGTTCTCGTCAACGGTGTCGCCGTAAACGACGAGGAACGTCCCATCGGGATGTTCGACATCGTCGCGTTCCCGGCCCGCGAAGAGTACTTCCGCGTCTTCCCCGACGAGGGTGGGCGTCTCTCGCTTACCCCGATCGACGAGGACGCGGCGGCGAGCCGCCTCGGCAAGGTCGAGGCGAAACGCAAGGTCCCAGGCGGTGACACGCAGCTGTCACTACACGACGGGACCAACGTCGTCGTCGACGAGGAAAGTGAGTACAACACGAAAGACTCGATCGTCGTCGACAACGAGGACAAAGAGATCGTCGCACACTTCCCCTACGAGGAAGGTGCGCTCGTGACCGCAGTCCGTGGCAACCACGCCGGCAAGGTCGGCACCATCGATGGAATCGACGTCACGCTCGGCAGTGGCTCGAACGTCGTCCACGTCGAGACCGACGAGGAGACCTTCGAGACCGTCGAGGAGTACGTCGTCGTCATCGACGAGAACTTCACGGGCGACGACTCGTCGTCGGAGGCAAACGGTGAAACCGTGAGTACGGGTGATGACGAATGAGCGAAACTCAAGCTGACTTCCACGAGATGCGCCAGCCGCGTATCGAGAAGGTCGTCGTCCACATGGGCGTCGGCCAGGGTGGTCGCGAACTCGGCAAAGCCGAGGACATCATCGAGGAGATCACCGGCCAACAGAGCGTCCGAACTCTGGCGAAACGGACCGAACCCGACTTCGGTATTCGCCAGGGCGACCCGATCGGCACGAAGGTTACGCTCCGTGGTGAGAACGGCCGGGAGTTCCTCGAGACCGCCCTGCCACTCGCGGACATCTCCGCGACCCAGTTCGACGACACGGGGAACTTCAGTTTCGGTGTGGAAGAACACACCGACTTCCCCAGCCAGGAGTACGACCCGACCGTCGGGATCTTCGGACTGGACGTCACCGTCAACCTGGTGCGTCCGGGCTACCGCGTCGCGAAACGCGACAAGGCCAGCCGTTCGATCCCGTCGAGCCACCGACTGACCCCCGAGGACGCTGTTCGCTTCCTCGAGGCGGCGTTTGACGTGGAGGTTACAGACGATGAGTGAAAGCGAAAACGAGAGTACGGGCGAACACGCGGCCAAACGGACCGGCCAACTCGAGGCGTGTCCACGCTGTGGCCGCAAACAGGGGCTGGTCGGCAAGTACGACATCAACCTCTGTCGGCAGTGTTTCCGCGAGATCGCCCGCGACATGGGATTCAGGAAGTACCGATAACATGACCGGAAACGACCCACTCAGTAACGCGCTCTCGGGGATCGACAACGCCGAGAGCGTGGGACATCTCACCCACGAGGTACGACCCGCCTCGAACGAGATCGGACAGGTACTCGAGGTCTTTTATGACCGCGGGTACATCGACGGCTTCGAGTTCGTCGACGACGCCAAAGCCGGTCAGTTCGAGGTCGAATTGAAAGGAGCGATCAACGAGTGTGGGCCCGTCAAGCCCCGCTACTCGGTCGGTGCCGACGAGTTCGAGAAATGGGAGAAACGGTTCCTCCCGGCTCGGGACTTCGGCGCGCTCGTCGTCACGACGAGCAGTGGCGTTATGAGCCACTACGAGGCCCGAGAGCAGGGTATTGGGGGCCAGGTGATCGCGTACGTCTACTAACGATGAACGTAGAACTGGAAATCCCCGAAGAGGTAACCGCCGAGGTCGACCACCTCGATCTGACCGTCGAGGGACCGAACGGCTCCGTCAGGCGCCGTCTCTGGTACCCCGACGTGACAGTCGACGTGGAAGACGGCCACGTGGTCATCACGAGCGAGGCCGACGACGCAAAGACCGCGTCGACGGTCGGCACGTTCGAGAGCCACGTCGAGAACGCCTTCCACGGCGTCACCGAGGGCTGGGAGTACGAGATGGAAGTCTTCTACTCTCACTTCCCGATGCAAGTCAACGTCGAAGGCGAGGAGGTCGTCATCGAGAACTTCCTCGGCGAGAAAGCACCGCGACGAACGACTATTAACGGTGACACGGACGTCTCCGTCGACGGGGAGACCGTGATTCTCTCCGGCCCCGACAAAGAGGACGTCGGTCAGACCGCCGCAGACATCGAGCAGTTGACGAAAGTCCGCGGCAAGGACACCCGCGTCTTCCAGGACGGCGTCTACATCACCCAAAAGCCCAGAGGAGGTGCCTGATAGATGGCAGACGAAAAACAGGAACTCGAGGATATCAGCGGCGTCGGCGCGAGCAAGGCCGATGCCCTTCGTGAGGCCGGCTTCGAGTCCATCGAGGACGTCAAGGAAGCCGACCAGGACGAGTTGGCAGAGACCGAGGGCATCGGTAACGCACTCGCTGCTCGTATCAAAGCCGACGTCGGCGACCTCGAGGTCACAGACGAGACCGAAGCCGAGATCGAAGACGAGACCGAAGCACAAGAGGACGTCGAGCGAGAGGACGTCGAGACCGAGCTCCAGCCGCGTGGGCTCGTCGGGAAGACGCCCGACCTCTCCGAGGAAGAACGGCGGCTGCTCGACCGGCGCAAAGCCGAGGGCAAACCGCAGTTCAACCGCCAGGACTACCACATGAAAAAGCGGACGCCGGAGTCCTGGCGTCGCCCCCGCGGACAGCTGTCGAAACAGCGCCGCGGTATCAAGGGCAAAGGACCGACCGTCGAAGCCGGCTACCGCACGCCGAAAGCGGTACGCGGGAAACACCCCAGTGGCTTCGAGGAGGTCCGCGTCGAGAACGTCGACGACCTCGAGGGCGTCGACGGCTCCCGTGAAGCGGTTCGTATCGGTTCCTCGGTCGGCGCGCGAAAGCGCGAACGCATCGAGGAGGTAGCCGAGGACGAGGAGATCCGCGTCCTGAACCCGACCTACGTCGAAGTGGAGGTAGACGAATGACCGATCTTCGCGCACAGAAACGACTCGCAGCCGACGTCTTGGACGTCGGAGAGAACAAGATCTGGCTCGACCCCGACGCCCAAGGCGAGATCGCCGAGGCGATCACCCGCGATGAGATCCGTGAACTCGTCGCCGACGGCCTCATCCAGGCCGAAGCCGCCAGAGGCAACTCGCGTGGACGCGCCCGCGAACGCAACGCGAAACGTGCGTACGGCCACCGGAAGGGGCCGGGCAAGCGCAAAGGCAAGAAGGGCGCACGCCAGAACGAGAAAGACGACTGGCAGAACAAGATCCGAGCACAGCGCCGGAAACTGCGTGAACTCCGTGACAAAGGCGAGCTTACGCCCACCCAGTACCGCGAGCTTTACCGAAAGGCCGGCGGTGGGGAGTTCCGTAGCGTCCGGTACCTGTTGAACTACATCGACGACAACTACGGTGACCAATAATGGCGACAGGACCACGATACAAGGTACCGATGCGCCGTCGCCGTGAGGTCCGGACGGACTACCACCAGAGGTTGCGCCTGCTGAAATCGGGCAAGCCCCGGCTGGTCGCTCGCAAGAGCAACAAGCACACTACGGCGCAGCTGATCACCCCCGGACCACACGGTGACGAAACACTCGCGAGCGCACACTCGAGCGACCTCGAAGCGTACGGCTGGGAGGCCCCGACGGGCAACGTCCCCGCTGCCTATCTCACCGGCCTGCTGGCCGGAAAACGAGCGCTCGAGGCGGGCGTCGAAGAGGCCGTCCTCGATATCGGCCTCAACACGGCGACGCCCGGGAACAAGGTGTTCGCTGTACAGGAAGGAGCGATCGACGCGGGCCTCGAGATCCCACACAACGACAGCGTCCTCGCAGACTGGGAGCGTACGCGTGGCGAGCACATCGCCGAGTACGCCGAAGGGCTCGAGGAGCCGCTGTACGGCGGCGATTTCGACGCCACCGAACTACCCGAACACTTCGATGAGGTACGAGAGGAGATCCTAGAATGAGCAGAAACGACTACGACGACGGCTGGCAGCCGGTCACCCGTCTCGGTAAGAAAGTACAGGAAGGGGAGATCGACTCGATGGGGGTCGCCCTCAACTCGGGACTCCCGCTGAAGGAACCCGAGATCGTCGACCAGCTCCTTCCCGGGCTGGACGACGAGGTGCTGGACATCAACATGGTCCAGCGGATGACCGACTCCGGCCGGCGTGTGAAGTTCCGCTGTGCCGTCGTCGTCGGTGACCGCAACGGGTTCGTCGGCTACGCGGAAGGCCGTGACGACCAGGTCGGTGCCGCCATCCAGAAAGCGATCGGCATCGCCAAACTGAACATGATTCAGGTTCCCCGCGGATCGGGCTCCTGGGAGGACCGGTCGGACCGACCCCACTCGCTTACCCACCGTACGGAAGGGAAAGCGGGGTCGGTGACCGTCGAACTCATACCCGCCCCCGAAGGGCTCGGCCTGGCGGCGAGTGACACCGTTCGCGCGGTGCTCGAGCTCGCCGGCATCGAGAACGCCTGGACGAAGTGTCACGGCAACACCCGAACGACGGTCAACCTCGGGAAGGCGACCTACAACGCCCTCGAGAACGCCTCGAGCGCCCGGATGCCCCAAGCAGTCCGTGAGGTGAGCGACTGATGAAAGCGATCGTTACCCTTCGCGGTGAGGTAAACCGCTCTACGGAGGTCGACGACACGATGGAGATGCTCAACCTCCACAAGGTCAACCACGCGACGTTGGTCCCCGAGACCGACGCCTACCGCGGGATGATCACGAAGGTAAACGACTTCGTCGCCCACGGTGAGCCAAACGCCGACGTCCTCGAGACGGTGCTCGAAAAGCGTGCAGAGCCCCTCGAGGGCGACCAGTCCGATGTCGACGAGGAGTGGCTCGCCGGGAACACCGACTACGACGACTTCGCCTCCCTCGCGGAGGCGCTGCTCGCAGAGGAGACGACGCTCCGCGAGCAAGGGCTGTCGCCGACGCTCCGGCTTCACCCGCCACGGAGCGGCCACGCCGGTATCAAACACGCTGCAATCGAGGGCGGCCAACTCGGAAAGCATACAACCGAGCAGATTAACGCCCTTCTACGATCGATGCGATAACCATGACGAGCAAGAAACGACGCCAGCGCGGCTCGCGTACCCACAGCGGCGGTAGTCACAAGAACCGCCGCGGTGCGGGCCACCGAGGCGGCCGCGGACGCGCAGGGCGCAGCAAACACGAGTTCCACAACTACGAACCGCGAGAGAAACACGGCTTCAAGCGACCCCAGGGGATCCGCGAGGAAGTCCTCGAGGTCGAGGTCAAGACACTCGACGAGGACGCGCTCCTCTACGCCGCAGACGGTCTCGCCGAAGAGACCGACGAGGGCTACGCGATCGACGCCCGTGACGTCGTCGAAGACGGTCACGAGGCCGACGTCGTGAAAGTCCTCGGCAGCGGCCAGGTCCGTCACACACTCGAGGTCACCGCGGACGCCTTTACCGGGGCGGCCGAGGAGAAACTCGAGGCAGCAGGCGGCGAGGCGATCCTCTCAGAGCGTGCCGAAGAAGCCGACGACGAAGACAGTGAGTAAGTGAGCCATGGGATGGAAGGAAGCCGCTGAACCGGTTTTGACGCGGATGCCTGTAGTGCGCCGTCCACAGGGGCACGTCCCCTTCAAGCGCAAGCTGGCCTGGACTGCGGGGATCCTGGTGTTGTACTTTTTCCTGACTAACGTCACGCTGCTTGGCTTACAGGCCGAAGCGGCGAACGACCTCTTCGGTGAGTTCCGTGCGATCCTCGCGGGCGAGCACGGCTCGCTGATGCAGGTCGGTATCGGTCCGATCGTCACGGCGAGCATCGTCATGCAGCTTTTAGGCGGTGCGAACCTGCTCGGACTCAACACGGACGACCCCCGTGACCAGGTTCTCTACCAGGGCCTCCAGAAGCTGCTGGTCATCGTGATGACGGCGCTTACCGCGTTGCCTATGGTGTTCGCCGGCGACTTCCTTCCAGCGCAGCCCGGGCTCGCACTCGGCGGTCTGACCTTCGGTGAGACCGGCGTCCAGTTGATGCTTTTCTCCCAGATCTTCCTCGGCGGGATTCTCATCCTCTATATGGACGAGGTCGTCAGCAAGTGGGGGGTCGGCAGCGGTGTCGGCCTGTTCATCATCGCCGGCGTGAGCCAGATGCTCGTCGCTGGTTTCCTCTCACTGAGCGAGGAAGGCTTTTTCTACAGCTGGTATCTGATCCTCACCGGTCAGGTCGAGGTCGGCTCGCTGGTCGCCGGTGACGGTCTGTACACGCTGTTTATCGGACAGGGGCAGATCATCGCGTTACTGACGACGATCGTGATCTTCGGGATCGTCGTCTACGCGGAATCGGTCCGCGTCGAGATCCCGCTGAGCCACTCACGCGTGAAGGGGGCCCGTGGTCGCTTCCCCGTGAAGCTCATCTACGCGAGCGTCCTGCCCATGATCCTCGTCCGTGCAGTGCAGGCGAACATCCAGTTTATGGGCCAGATCATGCAGAGCCAGTGGGCCGGCATGCCAGCCTGGCTCGGGAACTACTCCGAGGGTGAACCCGTCAGTGGGTTTTTCTACTACACCGCACCCATCTACTCACCCGACGACTGGATGTGGTGGACCGGCGCGGTGACCCAGGAGTGGTGGATGGTCATGATCCGCGTCAGCGTCGACCTGACGTTCATGGTGATCGGCGGTGCGATATTCGCCATCTTCTGGGTCGAGACGACCAACATGGGTCCGGAAGCCACCGCGAAACAGATCCAAAACTCCGGGATGCAGATCCCCGGGTTCCGACAGAACGTCGGCGTCGTCGAGAAGGTCATGGAACGGTACATCCCACAGGTGACCGTCATCGGCGGGGCGCTGGTCGGCTTGCTCGCCGTCTGGGCGAACATGCTCGGCACCATCGGCGCAGTCACCGGGACCGGCCTGTTGCTTGCCGTCTCCATCACCTACAAGCTCTACGAGGAGATCGCCGAAGAGCAGATGATGGAGATGCACCCGATGATGCGCCAGATGTTCGGCAAGGAGTAACCGCGGCGTTCCTCCCGTTTTCCCCCACGGTAGTGGCGACGTTCTCGAGGCCCGTCGATACGTCCCGGAGCCGGTAACCGAGCCGTTCGAACGCCGGCGGACCGTTCAACTGCGGTCTAACAAAGCGTTCCCGTAGCGGGACATACACGTCGTATGGGGTACACCACAGAGCGATCCCGAAGACGGGGCCGACCATCGGTCGAGTGCCCCGAACCCGTCGGGAAAACCCACGAACCCACCCGAGGTGGACGGACGTGAGCCTCGAGGTGAAACGCCTCGAGAGCATCGAGGAGGCCAACCGAAACCAGTGGAACAACGTGGTCGATCAATCGGAGCTGAGCTGTGTCTACCATCGGTACGGCTGGCTTCGCGCGGTCGAAGAGGG
>LKNC01000126.1 GCA_001564255.1 Natrialbaceae archaeon Tc-Br11_E2g1 | reverse complement strand
TACCGCGTCCTCTCGACGCTCGCCGAACACGGCCCCGCCGACGCCTGGACGGTGAGCGCCCACCTGTTTGGCGACCTCGAGGGCATCCACGTCCTCCACGGACCCGGGGAAGCCTACGCCCACCTCGAACACCTCGAACGGGCCGGCGACCTCGAGGCGACCGACGAGGGGTATCGACTCGCCGACGGAACGCGGGCGTTACTCGAACGGCGGTCGGACGACCGCTGGCCGCTGTGATCGCACACCCGTCGTCGGGCATACCCGGTCGGGTACGATGAACTGTGGCTGTATGACGACGGGAGGGTCTCGGTGCGGTGACGGCGACAGCACGTCTGGCCGGATGTCTCGACGGCGAAAGCACCGGTGATCGGGTTCGAGGACGGGGACGACGACGGGTTCCCGTTCGCGGACCGACGGCTACGGAACGTGTGTTCGCGAAAAAACGATGAACGCTGCCTGCTTACAGATCGCGTGGCTGGACCGTCTTGCGGTCGTTAGCTTCCGCACGGCGGGCGGCGTCTTCGAGCAACTCGGCGACTTCCTCGTCGAGTGCATCGTAGAAGTCCGAGGCGACGTTTTTGTCATCGAGCGCTTCCTTGACGGCGGCTTTGACGATAAGATCTGCCATACAGTTTCTCTGTTTCGCTTACCTGTTTATAAGAGTTGTGTTTATAACGACGATAGCGGGCGTCTGACGGGCCGAGACGGCAGTTTCACGTTTGAGAATCACCCGAAACTATATACCGTATAGTCGGACCTCGAGGTTGAGCACGGATACCGACTCCCGAATAGCCGTTCGCGCGCGTTCTCGCGACCGAGTTCGCCCACCCCGCGAACCCGGGTCGACGACGTGACGGCCCGGGAAAGTCGGGTTCTCCGATTTTCAGTGTTCAAACCAGTAATCAGATTTTCCTGTTCGGAAAGATTTTGCATCGTTTGGGGAAGCTTATTTATGTACTAACCGAATAGAACCTGATACCGGCGAACGCCGGAACCACCATGCCCGAGTGTAACCACTGTGGCGCACACGTCTCCGAACGGTTCGCACGCGTCTTCGCGGACGAGCACGGTCAAATCCATGCGTGTATCAGCTGTTCGGCGAACGCTGGCATCGCGGAAGTGTCCAGAGAACGCGCCCGAAGCGCCTGAATCGCCGATAACGACGCGGACCGCCGTGGCCTGGCTGGCCTTTTGACCCGACAGTACGTACCGTCGACCGATGGGAGACCACTACGTCTACGTCCTCGAGTGTGCCGACGGAAGCCTCTACACCGGCTACACGACCGACCTCGACCGGCGGGTCGCCGAACACGACGCCGGCGAGGGTGCGAAGTACACCCGTGGTCGGACGCCGGTCACGCTTTGCTATCACGAACGCTACGAGTCGAAATCCGCCGCCATGTCCCGCGAGTACGAGATCAAGTCACTGACGAGAGCACAGAAAGAGCGACTGGTCGGCCTCGGGTGACGGTGGCGGTCGGTTTCCGTGGTTATTAACGGAAGCAAAGATTTTATTACAATATGATGGATCCGTCCGTCCGGTGGGGATGGAACCGCTGGTTCCACCGCGTGCGACCTCACCGCGTGCCATCACTGCCGCGAGTGCCCTCCCTCGAGCGAGGCCACGTATTTTACCCCGGGCGTTCGACGGATACGTATGTCCCGACTGGTCGAACTCGAAGGTGAAGGCCCGAGAAAACTCGAGCCCGACGATATCGATCCCGAGAAAGGCGACGTGGCGATCTGTCAGTGTGGACTCTCCGAGGGGTTTCCGTTCTGTGATGGCTCCCACCGGAAAACAGACGGCGAGGAAGACGGCGTCCGGTACACCTACGAGGAGGACGGGACCCGTCGACGGGTCGAACGGATCGTCCACGGCGGGGAGTAGTCGGGGGGTGTCCGACAGCCGCCCTCAGAGCGATCGCGAGGAGTTGAGCACGACGAGCGTCGAACTCAACGCCATCGCGACCGCCGCGAGGAACGGGTTGAGCATGCCAGTGATCGCCAGTGGAATCGCGATCGCGTTGTAGACGAACGCCCACCCGAGGTTCTGGCGGATACGCCGGTGGGTTCCGCCGGCTACCTCTAGGGTCTCGGCGACCGACCCCAGATCGTCGCTGACCACCACCGCGTCGGCGGCGTCGGTCGCGAGTTTCGTTCCGCTGCCCATCGCGATGCCGACGTCGGCGGCCGCGAGCGCCGGGGCGTCGTTGCTCCCGTCGCCGACCATCGCGACGGTGCCTCGAGTGCGCAGTCGCCGGACTGTCTCGGCCTTTGCTTCAGGCGGGACGCCGGCGAAGACCTCGTCGACGCCCTCGACTGCACGGAATCGGTCCGCGGCAGCCCCCTCATCGCCGGTGATGACGACGACCTCCCGCCCCTTCGAGAGCGTCTCGACTGCATCCCGCCACTCCTCCCGCGGGGAGTCCCCGACGACGACCACGCCGCGGACACGGCCACCCCAGCCGACGACGACGGGTACGTCGCCGTCATCGCGTGCGCGCGCGATAGATTCCGTGAGATCGCCCGGAATCGCCCACTCGCGCTCTCCGAACAGCGACGGGTGGCCGACGACGACGCGGTCGCCGTCGACGACGCCGGAGACGCCCCGGGAGGTTCGGTCGAACCCGTCGACGTCGGCGCTCTCTCCGGGGGCGTGGTCGGCGATCGCCGCGGCGATGGGGTGTTCGGAGAGTCGTTCGACGGCACCCGCGCGACGCAGTATCTCCTCGGGGTCGTCACCGACCACGTCCTCGACGGCCATCGAGCCGCGAGTCAGGGTCCCGGTCTTGTCGAGTGCGACGACGTCGACCGCCGGTGCGTCCTCGAAGATCGTCTCGGCGGCGACGACGATCCCTCTCTTTGCGGCCGACTGGACGCCACTGGCGATCGCAAGGGGGGTCGCGAGCCCGAGCGCGCAGGGACAGGAGACGATGAGGACGGTCAGGCCGATCAACAGGGCCGTGGTGAACTCCGTGCCGGTGAGCAACAGCCACGCCGTGATGAGCGTCGCGACGGTGATCACGAGCGGGACGAAGATCGTCGCGAGTTTATCCGCGAGTTGCTGGACGCCGGGGCGGGCGCTTTGAATCGACCACATGAGCGAGACGAGCCGATCGAGCGTACTCTCGGCGTCCTCACCGACCTCGACGACCAGCGGTGCGTCCGTGACGACCGTCCCGCCACGGACGAAATCGCCGACGGCTTTCGTCACCGGCAGGGACTCGCCGGTGACGAGTGATTCGTCGACTGCGGCCTCACCTTCGTGGACCTCGCCGTCCAGGGGGACCCGTTCGCCGGGACGGACCAGCAGGAGCTCGCCGGGTTCGATCTCCTCGAGTGAGACCGTCTCCCCGTCTTCGTATCGCCGCGCGTGCTCGACTTGCTGTTCGGTGAGATCCGAGAGCAGTCCCGCGGCCCGGCGTTTGATCATCCCCTCGTAGTAGGTGCCACCGGTGACGACGAGGACGATCGCGACGCTCACGTCGAAGTACAGATCCGTCCGCCCGACGAGCATGGCGAGTGTACTGTAGGCGTACGCCGACAGCGCAGCAAGCGAGACCAGCAGGTCCATGTTCGGCATCCCCGCCCGCAGACTCACGTACGCCCCCCGGAGGATCGGGTAGCCGGTATAAAAGAGGACGAAGGAGGTCAAAAGCCAGATGTTCGCGAACACGTACAGCCCGTCGTATCGCCCGAGTTCGACGATGGGGTCGTAGCCGAAGTATCGCGGGTAGAGGAAGATGATGTACCACAGCATGACCATCATCCCGAACATCCCGCCGCCGATCAGAAACCGTGCGAGGGCGTTGTCCTCTTTGCCTTCCTCACCCTGCCCGCGTTCTCTTGCCGTGTAGCCAAACCCCGAGAGTACGTCCGGCAACTCGTCTCTCCCGACCGCCTCCGGGTCGTACACCAGTCGGACCGCGTCGGTGGCGTAACTCGCCTCGGCGGCGTACACCCCCTCGAGGTTCGTCGCCCGTCCCTCGAGGAACGCCTCACAGGTCGCACAGTGCATCCCCTCGACCGCGAAGAAGGCTTCCTCGCCGTCGACGTCTTCGGGGTCGGGTCGATCGCCCTCGAGGGCGCTCTCGATCGACTCGGTTTCGGCCTCGTCGAGGTCACCGAGTGCCCTGGTAACCTCGAGACAGCCCCGACAGCAAAAGACCCCCTCGACGTCGTCGTCGGTGGGGGGGTCGTTGGGCAGTGGAAGGTCACAGAGAGTACAGCCACTCTCAGGGGTTGTCTCAGCGTCTCCGTGGATGTGCTGGCTCATGCGGGGGTTAACGGGGGAAACGCCGAGGTTCCCCGAGCAGTGGGGTCTAACCGTACTCCAGTCGGAACAAGTGAGCGGTCCGGTTACGCCGTCGCACTCGAGTCCGCGTGATCAGTCGGCGACATTGCGGTGTACAGTGCGGCGGTGATGATGATGACGTTGGCGACCGTGATGAATCCGGCCGTGCTCGGACTGATGAATCCGGCCGTGCTCGGACGGCCGAGTGCATACCAGAGCGCCGGGACGATGGCGAGTAAACCGACGGTGACGGCGATCCGTGGCGGGATAGCATCGGGTTCCATGGAGCCAACTCGGGAGGCTACGATCATAAAAACCCAACCCGTTCCCATCGGCTGGGAATCGGAGTGTGCTGTAAGTATCGTTCTTACTTACGACCCGATGACATGGGTTCGACTGAACAAGAGGTGAAACAAGACGGATCGGAGGCCACCCAGCCCGTACGGGAGATCGGCCACGACGAGTACGACCCGATCGGCACCCTGACGCTGATCGCGTTGTACTTTCTGATCCTGATCTCGATGTGGTTTTTCATGTACTTCGTCGAGTTCGTCGGGAACGATCCAACGGTGGTGGGGATGGTATGAGCTGTCATACGCCCGTGGAACGGGGCAATCGTACCCTAGAAACGCCGGCCATCGGTGGGGACCACCCCACGGAGGGCGGAAAGTGGATCTCCGATCTGTATAACTGATTCAACGATGCAAATTCACAACTACGAAAAGATGTGGCTCGTCGCGGCGCTCGTGTTGATCGTCGCTATCATCGCCACGATCACGTACGGGACGGTTGGCCTCGGGATCGCGATGGTCGACGACACCGAGGACACCGTCGACCCAGGGGCACTGGAGGAAGAAGACGGGTTCGACGACCCGGGCGTTACACAGGTCGGTGAAAACGAGTACGACGTGCACGTGATCGCCTACCAGTTCGGATACGATCCAGGTGACGAGGTCAACGGCGAGATCCAGATTCCCGAAGACAGCGAGGTGAACTTCTACGTCACGAGTCGGGACGTCATCCACAGCTTCAGCCTGGTCGGGACCAACGTCAACACGATGGTCGTTCCAGGTGAAGTCGCCGCGATAACCGCCGAGTTCGACGAACCCGAGCGCTACGGTATCATCTGTAACGAGTACTGTGGTCCACAACACCACGACATGGAGGGGATCGTCGCCGTCGTGCCAGAGGAGGACTTCCACCTCTTTACCCTCGAGGACGTCGAGGCACCCGACGAGGTCGAACTCGGCGACGACGCGACCTTCGACGTCACCGTCTCGAGTGACCACTACGACGAGCGCACGACGACCGCCACCTTCGAGGCCGAAAACGAGACGACCGGCGAGGAGGTCGAAGTCGAAGAGGAACTCACGTTCGACGGTCACGACACGGCCGAGACGACGTTCACCGTCGACACCGACGACTTCGGTACCGGCGACTTCGACTGGACGGTTACGGTCGAAGACGAAATCGAGAGCGGCTCCGTCGCCGTTCTAGAGGAACTCGAGGAGGACGAATAATATGAGTACGTTTGTAGACGACTTCCCGGCTGAAGCGAAAGTCGTCAGGTCATCGATGTACAACGCCTTCGTGGCGTTGGCGATCGGTGCCCTGATGGGCATACTCCAGACGTTGTACCGCACCGACGTATTCCACTTCATCTCCGCCGAGCAGTACTACACCGTGTTGACAGCTCACGGGGTATTCATGGTGATTTCGTTCACCATCTGGTTCCTGGTAGGGGTGTTCGCGTGGGCGGTGATTAGCAGCCTCGATCGCGGCGTCGAGGACCTCCGGTTTACCTGGGCTTGGTTCGGGTTCATGACCGTCGGGACGCTCCTCGCTGCCATCGCGATCTTCGGCGGCTTTATGAGCGACCCACCGGAAGTCCTCGGCTCCGAACTGAGTGCTGACGTCCTGTTTACCTTCTACGCACCCTTGGAGGCACACCCGTTCTTCTACATCGGGCTCGTACTGTTCGTCGTCGGGACGTGGCTCGCGGGTGCCGACTGGTTCCGTTCGTATCTCGCCTGGCGGTCGGAGAATCCCGGCGAACGTATCCCGCTACCGACGTTCATGGTCCTGACGACCATGATCATGTGGTACATCGCGACCCTCGGGGTCGCGACGTCGATTCTCGTCTTCTTGTTGCCGTGGTCGCTCGGCCTGGTCGACACCGTCAACCCGACGCTGACACGGACGCTCTTTTGGTTCTTCGGCCACCCGGTCGTCTACTTCTGGCTGATGCCGGCGTACCTGCTGTGGTACACCCTGTTGCCGAAACTCGCCGGGGGCCGACTGTTCAGTGACCCCCTCGCACGCGTCGTCTTCGTCCTCTTCCTTTTGCTCTCGACCCCGGTCGGGATCCACCACCAGTATCTCGACCCGGGTATCGCGGAAGGGTTCAAGTTCATAGCGATGACGAACACGATGTTCTTGCTGTTGCCGAGTCTGCTTACGGCGTTTACCGTCGTCGCGAGTATCGAACACGGTGCTCGCCAGCGCGGCGGTGAGGGCCGGCTTGGCTGGCTCAAGGCCTTACCCTGGAAGGATCCCGTGTTCACCGGGATGATCTTCGCGGGCCTGATGTTCGCCGCCGGTGGCTTCTCCGGGATGGTAAACGCCGGGATGAACATCAACTACCTCGTCCACAACACGCTGTGGGTCCCCGGTCACTTCCACCTCACCGTCGGGACCGCCGTGGCACTGACGTTTATGGCCGCCTCCTACTGGTTCATCCCACAGCTGACCGGCAAACAACTCGTCGGACGCTCGATCGCGCTCGTCCAGGTCGTCCTCTGGTTCGTCGGGATGGTGTTCATGACGAACGCCATGCACCGCACCGGGATGCTCGGCGTCCCCCGCCGGACCGCCGAACCCTGGTACGATGGCTTCGAGTACGCCGGCAACGTCGCCGAGCACAACTTCCAGATCGCGCTGGGCGGGACGATCCTTACGCTCTCGATCCTGCTGTTCTTCGTCGTCATCCTGCTTACCCTGCTTAGGGGGTCGAAGGGGGGCGTCGAGGGCAGCTCCATCCCCGAACCGCTCTCCGGGCCCGACCACTCGCCCGCGGTCATCGACAACCTCAAACTCTGGGCGGGGATCGCGATCGTTCTCGTGATCATGGCCTACACGCTGCCACTCGCGAGCATCGTCGAACGTGGTGGCCTCTTCGGTCCGGACGGTATGCGCTCGTTCCCGTCGGGCAATCCAGGGTTCCTCGAGTACACTAGCCTGTTCGTCCAGATGGTCATCCAGAACGCGACCGAGGTGATCTTCCGATGAACCTCCGGATCTCACCGGCCGCGTTGCTCATCGTGACGGCGTTTATCACCATCGTCACCGTCGAGTTGCGGACGCTACTCGAGATGCTCGGCGTCGCCGTCTCAGTGGAAGCAGCGGCACTGGCCGGGCTGGTGGCGATCCTCGTGGTCTGGATCTGGACGTTCCTCCCGACGGTCACCGGCGCGGACCCGGGAAACGGTTCGGGTAACCCCAAGCAAAACCGCGCGGACTGACCGCTTCGTTTCCATAGGTGCCGGACGAACTCCCGCGGATTTTCCTTCGCCAGTATCATTCGATGATCTCGACCGGAACGGGCATGAAACACAGCGCCCCGAGAACGAAGGTCACGACCCCGAGAGCGATCCGTCCCCTGTCGAGTTCGGTGTCGTCGATCGGG